>JBIOGX010000132.1:0-5159 GCA_044448445.1 Chitinophagales bacterium | reverse complement strand
TTAATAATGGACCTTAAATAGTATTATTGAAATGGTATCGAATATTGTTAGAACAACTTCTTCTTTTATCGGGCATACACCGCTGGTTAGAATCAGCGAAAAGATATACGCTAAATTGGAAACAATAAATCCAAGTGGAAGTATAAAGGACCGTATGGCAATGGCTATCCTTGATGCTGCTGAAGTGAGGGGAGAATTAAAGCCCGGAGGTACTATTGTTGAAGCCACCAGTGGTAATTCAGGTATTGCCCTTTCCATGCTGGCGGCAGAGCGTGGATATAATATGATTGTAGTGATGCCTGCAAACATGAGTGAAGAACGCAAAAACATGATAAAGGCTTATGGTGCAAAGATTGTACAAGTTCCGGCAGGAGACTTTGCCGGCGCTGTTGAAAAACGGGATGCGCTCGTAAAAGAACTCAACGCATTTTGCCCTAATCAATTTGCCAACCCTGACAATATTGAATGTCATTATAAACATACGGGAAAGGAGATACTGCAACAAGTAGCAAAGCTTGAAGGAAATCCTGTAATCAGTGCATTCGTGTCCGGTACCGGTACCGGTGGTACGCTGATGGGGGTTCGGAAGGCATTGATACGCAAATACCCGCATGTGCAAGTTGTTGCAGTAGAGCCCAGCGAATCCGCTGTGATGAGTGGCGGAGAAGCACACGAACACAGCATCCAGGGTATTGGCGATGGATTTATCCCTCCTATTGTGGATATGAACTGTATTGATGAAGTGATTGCTATTTCATCACATGACGCTATAGAACGCGCTAAGCGGCTTGCCAAAGAATTGGGATTGTTTGTGGGAATAAGTTCCGGCGCTAATGTGTTGGCAGCAGAGCGTTATATAGGAAACCACCACCCAAAAGGCATCGTTATTACCCTACTGCCCGATAGAGGCGAACGCTATATGAGTATGGTACATAATGTAAGTATTTCTCAATTTTAGGGAAAACCTCTTAAATTCTGTGAACCTTTCTGCAGCCGGCAGCATGGCCTGAGGTTCAGACCGTTATTCACATTACTGTATAAATCGGGCTCATAAACTTTGGTTTTAACCTATATTTTTGACTACAAACTTTTACAAAAAGTACAATGGCCTTATTTAGGAAGCGAAATACCCTTCTGTTTACCATTTATTTTACGGGTTGTTTTTTTGTGATCGGCTGCAATAACTCAGATGCTGCAAAACGAAAACAGCCTAAACCATTAATTTCCAAAAAACAGGACACGGTTGGAAAGAGTAAGCAGGAGCAGGCGGCAGCGCCAATAGTGAAGCCAGAGCCACCTGCAATTCCCGATACAACTTTATATAAAAAACAAGTATTGCACCTAGTGCATGATTCGGCGTCTGCAAAATGGCCGGTAAAAGATGAATATCCATTGCCCGGCGCACTGCTGCCTTTTAACAGGATCATTGCATACTATGGTAATTTCTATTCTACTCACATGGGTATTCTCGGTGAACTGCCGCCGGATGAAATGCTAAAGAAACTGATGGGGGAAGTGAAAAAGTGGCAGGCGGCAGATACAACAATGCACGTGATACCGGCCATTCATTACATAGCTGTTACAGGTCAGGGGAAGCCGGGTAAGGGTGGTAAGTACATTTTGCGTATGCCGTTTACCCAGATAGATAAAGCGCTGGAACTGGCTAAGAAGATCAACGCAATTGTTTTTCTTGATGTGCAGGTAGGGCAAAGCACAGTGCATACAGAAATACCATTGCTGGAGAAGTATCTCGCCATGCCCAATGTGCATCTTGCCATAGACCCTGAGTTTTCTATGAAGACCGGGCGCAGGCCGGGAACTATAATCGGTACCTTTGATGCGGCTGATATTAATTATGTGTCGAACTACCTGGCGCAATTAGTAAAGAAAAATAATTTACCCCCCAAAATTCTTGTTGTGCATCGCTTTACAATAGGCATGGTCACTAATTATCAACAAATTACCCTACGCAGAGAAGTACAGATGGTGATGGATATGGATGGGTGGGGATTCCCGGCAAAAAAAGTGAATTCGTATAAGCTGGCTGTTGGTACAAAGCCTGTACAGTTTACCGGTTTCAAGCTGTTCTATAAAAATGACATAAAAACAAAACCGTGGACGACTATAATGAAGCCTGAAGAAGTATTGAAGCTATATCCAAGTCCGGTATATATACAGTATCAATAACCCTAAATCCATGAAGGGGCTTTGCTTGTTATCTAATCCCGACAGGGATGACATTATTATAGTATCTGAATAATAATGGTAAGAAACTCTGAAAGGGTGGCATAAATCTTTTTAGGTTTTTACTTTAATTGTACATAGCGAAGCTAACCGCTTACATCAAGCACATCTCTTAATGCGTTGCCAAGGATGTTGAATGCATAGACCAGCAGCATAATAGCTATACCGGGTATAAGAGCCAGCAGCGGGCGGTTTGTAAGGAGAAAGTTGTAGTGTTCCTTGATCATCAGTCCCCATGAGGGATGGGGCGGCTGCACACCAAAGCCGAGAAAGCTAAGCCCGGCTTCTACAAGTATTGCCGCAGCAAAATTACCCGCTGCTATGACCATGACCGGCCCTGCGATATTGGGCAGGATGTGGCGGAAGATGATTCGCATATCCCCCAGTCCAAGGGCCTTGGCCGCTATGATGTACTCCATCTCACGAAGCACAAGTACCTGTCCCCTGATAAGGCGCGCCGCACCCACCCACATACTCAGGCCAATGGCAATGAATATCTCCCAGAAACCTTTACCAATAGTGAGGGTAATGGCAAAGACCAGCAACAAAGTAGGTATGGCGTATATGATATTGATAAGCCACATGACAGCATTATCTATCCATCCGCCAAAATATCCGGCGATAGAACCAAGTATGATGCCTATGGTAAGTGATAACAATACAGCTATAAGCCCCACTGCCAGTGTTACCCTGGAACCTATGAGCAGGCGGGAGAGTATGTCGCGCCCGTAACGGTCCGTGCCGAGGTAAAAAGTACGGGTGATGATGAGGCGTTTCTGAATGTATGCCCGTTGATCTGCCTGTTGCGCTGCCTGTAAATCAGAGGGAAGAAGTTGTGCAAGCGGATATGTGAGCGTGTCCTCAATGCCGTCATCTATATAATGGCGTACAACAAAGTTGTTACCACTGAAGCGATAATCATTTATGGGAACAGCCTGGTATGCAGAAGGCGTGCCATTGAACCACTCAAAGATGCGGTTGCCCTGCTCTCTGCTGCTGACTTTGGGTATTTGCAGCAATTGTTTTTTGAAGCCCGGTTGCTTTGCTCCAAGCTCTATGATCATTCGGTTAGCTGACGGCGTAGTATCAGGTGCAAGGAGGTATGCAAATACAGATACAAGGCAGGTGAGGGCAATGATACACAGCGCAACAACTGCCGAAGGACGCTTTAGCAGTTTTTTTACCAGGCTATTTTGCGGCTCATCAGGCACCCTTTTAACTTTTTAACCAATTAACCTTTTAACTAATTAAGCCCATGCTCGCTGACAAGGTATATCAACTGCGCCATTACTACTGCACCGAGTTTTAGTTCGCGGTGGTTCACGTTCTCAAATACATCGTTGTTGGTATGGTGAATGTCAAAGTAGCGTTGGGAATCAGGTACAAGGCCTGCAAGCGGCACATTAAGCAGCTTGTGCATCGGCCCAATATCCGTACCTCCTTCATCAATGTCAAAATTATAAACATTGTAAGGCAGGAAGAGATTTTTGTAGCTCCTTATCCGTTCTTTTTGTGCATCGCTCATCACCAGTCCTATGCCGCGTGGCGAGAATCCCCCTGCATCACTTTCTATAGCGAGAACATGACGCTCGTGTTTTGCTTTCGCGGAGTCAGCATAAGCTTCTCCGCCTTTGTCGCCGTTTTCTTCGTTCATAAATAATACAGCCCGTATGGTACATTTAGGCCTTATGCCCAATGCCTTGAACGCCCGGATAATCTCTATGCTTTGCACACAGCCTGCGCCATCATCATTTGCGCCTTCACCTACATCCCATGAATCAAGGTGGCCGCCGACAGTGATGATCCATTCCGGGTATTCCGCTCCTTTTATTTCACCGATTACATTGTAAGAGCGCACCGGTTGTGGCATCATGTGACATTCAGATCTCATCTTTGCCGTTACTACTCCTTTTTTACATGCTTTTTCCAATTCGTCGGCTGTGAAATTACCAAGCGCCATTTCCGGAATCTTATCAATGGAATCTTTATAATGCATACCGCCCGTGTGGGGGTAGTCATCAGCGCCTGAAGACATAGAACGGATAATGACCCCTACCGCTCCTTTTTGTGCTGCAATACTTGGACTAGCCCAACGGTATTTTACCGCGTCGCCATAACCTTCAAAAGTATTTACGAAATCCTGCCGGAACCGGTAGTTGAAGAATACGATATTACCCTCTACAGCACTTTGAGGTAAGGCTTTGAACTCGTCAAAGTTTTGAACCATTATGACCGTTGCTTTAAGCACTCTGCCGCATGTACCTTCGCTATTGCCAAGGGATAGGGCATCAACCTTTTTATAATTGTCGCCCATTTTCAGTTCCAGGCTTTCTTTGCCGCGGTACCAATAGGGTACATCGGCAGCCTGCAACCATACTTTATCAGCACCGGCTTGTTTCATTGCCTTTTCACCCCATGTTACAGCCTTTGCCGCTTCAGGAGAGCCACTGATGCGATGCCCTACTGTTTTGCAGAGCACGCGAAGGTTATCATAACAAGTGCCATGCAGCAATATCTCATCGGCTATTTTGCGGAACATCAGTGAATCCTGCGCGAAGGATGCTTGTGTGCACAAGAACGCCAGGAGAGTGAATATGCGTAATTTCATTTTATAAAAGTAATGATAATGTGCAAATATGATAATGTGCAAATGTGAAAATGGGGCTATAAGTAATAAAATGAGTCATTCTTTCCCACTCATGCCTTTAAACTGGTGGTGTATTTCTTTGAAGAGCACATTGAAGGTAGTCAGTGAGCCGTAGATGGCGGTGATATATTGCTCCAGGTCTATTTTTTCTTCGTCGGTCATTACTTTGTGGGCGTTTATTTTTTGTTCCATCACGCGCAGCCTGTCGCGTACCATAATGATCTTGTGGAAAAAGGTCTCAATGGGCACTTCCTTTGATTGTAAGGTA
>JBIOGX010000131.1:0-5214 GCA_044448445.1 Chitinophagales bacterium | reverse complement strand
GTATAACTAATACACTAAAAATAAGCCGGAAAATTCTTAGGAACGTTGACAAAATAAGTCCACCGAAATTTTTTGTACTATGGTACAAGGAAAAGATAGCGAAATTAATCCTGTTAGATTTATTAATGAACTGTTACGAAATAAACTTTACATTTTAACTTGTTCTTTTTCATCTTGCCTACCGGCAGGTTTGCTAATTGTCAAATTTCCGCTCTGCAAAAATGGATTTAACTGTGTAATTTCACAAAAAGATACTTTATGAAACAGCAGAACTATGCAAACCACAGGCGCTATGTGCCCGCATACCACTTTCTTACATCAGGGATTATTGTTGTTGTATTTATTATTGCGGCCATAGAGTTAGTAAAAGGCCTGAGCAAGGGGGAATTGCTGTATTCCGGTTTACTTCCGGTTATGGTTGCTATCGTCTTATTATTACTGTTTTGGTATGCCCGCCGGTTTTCAACTAAAGTGCAGGACAGGACCATACGCGCTGAAGAAAACCTGAGGCATTATGTACTTACCGGGAAACTGCTTGACACGCGTCTTACCATGCCACAGATCGTTGCGCTTCGTTTTGCTCCTGATGAGGAATACTTAGAGTTGATAGAGCAGGCCATTAACAGGCACATGAAACCGGAAGAGATCAAGAAGGCAATAAGAAACTGGAAAGCTGATCACCATAGAGCCTGATCATTGATTCCAAATTCGCCATCCTGCCTCAGCCTGCAACTGCAGCATTTCAAAACCATTTTTGATCACTGCGCCCCGTTCCCTGCCTAAGGATAAGAACATTGATTCTTCAGGGTTATAGATGAGGTCATAAAGCAGGTGATGTTTGCTAATGCCATCGTAAGGAATAAGAGGCGCAGCATCCACAAGAGGGTACATGCCAAGTTGTGTGGTATTTATTATCAATTTGTGCTGTGTTATAATATCAATGGTAAGTCTATTATAGGTGAGCACATCTTTTGTTTCATGTCTTGAAACTTTCTGAAAAGGAATACCCAACTGTGTTAATACATAAGCCACTGCTCTTGATGAGCCTCCTGTGCCTAATACTAAAGCCTGTGTATGTTGTGGCTGTAATAACGGGTTCAAGCTTTGTTCAAAACCTGTGGCGTCTGTATTGTATCCTTTTTTAATTCCGTCTCTGATAACAATACAATTCACAGCGCCGGTCTCTGCTGCTATATTATCTGTTTCATCCAGGTAGGATATGACCGTCACCTTATGAGGAGTGGTAACATTTAAGCCCCTTATCCCTGGATTTTTTCCCAACAATTCCGGGAACTCATTTATGTGCTCAATAGGAAACAGTTCGTAAACCGCGTCAATATCCTGTTCTGCAAACTTTTTTTTGAAATAAGCGGGTGAAAAAGAATGGGAGAGCGGGTAACCAATCAGACCATAAAGCGCTGGCATAGTGTAAGTATAAAAGAAAAGCGCCAACATAACCAGGCGCTATTATTATGAAACTTTTATTTTTTCAACCTTTCTATTTTTAAGAATGATTTGCCCGTTCCTTCTCCTGCACATTAAGAAACAAATCAAAAGTATCTCCCCGGAGGCCTACGCGTGTTGATTCTAATGGTATCACTTCGGCAGGCGCCAGGTTGCCGAGGTTTACATTAGCGCCAAGTAACTCCAGGAAGTAAACTTGCTGTGCTTTTTGCGGCGCTTCCCAGATGATCTGTTCATAAGGTATCTGCGTCAGTATTTCCTGTACCAATCCTTCGCGTACTTCTCCCGACCCGCGATAGATACCTACGTTGCCGGCCTCTCTTGCTTCCGCTATTACATAAGTAGAACCTGCTTCCAGTTCCGCTTTCATCAGCTCTATCCATTTATAAGGCGGCATGATATGGGTAGCGTCTTTTGAACCAACCTCAGAGAGCACAGTTACATGCTTTGCAAGCTTTTCGATATAACCTAATTTTTCTATATGGGGTATAGTTATAGAACCATCAGATACTTCAACGTGGTTCAGGCCATATTCTTTTATTACATCTACATAATCATCAAACTGGTCGCGTACAAGGAAGGCTTCAAACAAGGTGCCTCCAAAATAAACAGGGATGTCGTGCTCCCGGTATATGTCTATTTTTTCCCTGAGGTGATTAGTAACGAAACTGGTGCCAAAACCCAGTTTCACTATATCAACATAAGGGGCGGCTACCGAAAGAAAATCCCTTGTGCCATCGAGTCCCATTCCTTTATCCATAACCATAGTAAGACCATAAGTGCGTGGCCTGGCAGTACGATGGGGAATGTTTTTAAGTGCAAAATTCATGTGTGATCATTTTCAAATACCGGGCAAAGATAAGTGAAGATGTCATAATAAATCCTACAATTTGGCTGTTCTTTTCCATTTCTGCTTCGTTGCAAAAGTCTTTAAATAGCTTGCTATTCGCAGATTTTTCGCCTCGCATAAAAGAAAAATAACTATCCAACTTCGTAGGATTTATTATGACATCTTCACTAAGTCATTCAGTCTTTTAACACTAAAAATGCGTTTTCGCGTTGTATATTGCAGTCAGAAATATAGAATATGAAGTATAATACACCCATCATGGGCTTTGTTATTGGTTTATTGCTGCCGTTAGTTGGTATGTTCATTGTGTATCTCGTTTGGGGCGAGCACCAGAGTGTTGGTGCATTTGCAAGAATAGTAGCTGCACAAAAAGGAATGTCAGCAAAAGTTGTATTACTGGGAGTTCTCATAAACCTGATACCGTTTGCCTATTGCAATATTAAGCGGCTCGACTATACTATGCGGGGCATATTTACAGCTACTATGCTCTATGCGATGCTCGTTGTTTTGATCAAGTTTGTCTGGTAAAGTATGCGCTACTATATTATTGCAGGAGAAGCCAGCGGCGACCTTCATGGCGGCAACCTAATTAAAGCCATTCATGAGCAGGACAGTTATGCAGATATAAGATGCTGGGGTGGCGACCACATGGAAGCCGCAGGCGCTACACTTATAAAGCATTACCGCAAGTTGGCATTTATGGGTTTTGTAGAGGTCATCACACACCTCGGTACGATATTCCGTAATCTTGATTTTTGTAAAAAAGATATATTCGGCTTCAAGCCCGATGTGCTTGTTTTGATAGACTACCCGGGTTTCAATATGCGTATAGCTGAATGGGCTAAGAAACAGGGCATTCCGGTTGTGTTTTATATATCGCCGCAGGTATGGGCATGGAAAGAAAAACGGGTGACTAAGATAAAGCGCGACGTTGACAAAATGCTGGTAATACTGCCCTTTGAAGTGGACTTTTATAAGAAGTGGGATTTCAAGGTTACTTATGTTGGCCATCCGCTGGTAGAGGTGGTGGACAACGAAAAAAAGAATGTACCCATACAACCGCTTACTGATAAACCTGTTATTGCCTTGCTGCCCGGCAGCAGGGCGCAGGAGATAAAGGTGAAACTGCCCATAATGCTGCGGATGGTGAAATATTTCCCGCAATATTGTTTTGTAGTAGCTCAGGCATCAGCCCAACCCGATTCATTATATACCGGGATAATTGGGAATGAACCGGTACTATTAGTAAGAGACCAGACTTACAACCTGCTGAAGCAAGCTAAAGCAGGGCTTATAACCAGCGGTACCGCAACGCTTGAGACTGCACTTTTCGGTTTGCCACAGGTAGTTTGCTACAAGGGTAATGCTGTTTCTTTTTGGCTTGCTAAAAAATTAGTGAACGTAAAATATATATCACTTGTAAACCTGATCATGGATAAGCCCGTGGTTACTGAACTGATACAGGGGAAGCTTACAGAAAAAAATCTTAAGGCAGCACTCACGCGCCTGTTAGAAGATGAATCTTATAAGAAGGAGTTGAAACAGGATTACGAAACACTATGGCATAAACTCGGCGACAGCCATGCTTCTGCCCTTGCCGCCAAAGAGATCATTTCATTAGGCATTGTTCAGAAATAAACAGTACAAATTATGAGATAATTATTTTATAGACAATAGGTTTTTTTAATACTCCAACTGGTACTTTTAAGCCCAAAGGCATGGGAACAATGTTGAATGAACTGCTTCAAACATACAATAGACAAGATGTTCTGGAATTTAAGCCCAGCAAACGAATTAAGGTTATCAAGTGGGACTTTAATAAAAAGGACACAGATCACATGAATAGTGTCATTTAATAATATTTATATATGGATAGTTTCAAATCCATATCCTAATCTTTCGATTCTTTGGAATAGCATCTGTAATGCTCTTTATCCGGTAAATTTTACGCATGTATCGCATAGAATACATGCCTGTTCTCATTTTCACAGATTTTTAGTTTTGAACCTTCCTGCCTGCAGGTTTTGAATTTTCAATACTTAATTTACCTACCTTTGCGTCCCCTGAAACGGCTTTATCCGGGCGGGCAAAAGCGGGTGTGGTGAAATTGGCAGACACGCCAGACTTAGGATCTGGTGCCGCGAGGCTTGTGGGTTCGAGTCCCTCCACCCGCACTGAAGATGAGAGCGGGAGCGGGAGAGCGGAGAGCGTATAGACTCTTCGCTCTTTCGCTCTGTTTCCAGTACTTATTGAGATTAAAGCGTGACCAATCAATGGATCACCACAACTCTTTCGTTTTTTTCTACGCCTGTTTCCGTAATAATACAAACATTGTATATCCCCGCCGATAAATTGCTAATGTCAATTGAACCTTGATAGATAAAAGGTTGAAAAACTTTCACGGTTTGCCCAAACATATTTATTACTGAGGCTTTATAGATCGCACCTGGGTTTGACGCGGTGATGGTAAGGATGTTATTTGAAGGGTTGGGTGAAAATATGAAATTCAGATTTTTTAAAGATAGATTACTTACAGTAGATGGATTAGGATTGACAGGTTGGCCACAGGATAATCCTCCTTTTTTGTAATAAACCAAATGCCTATATGTTGTCGCGGTTGGCCCAATTGCTCCACTACAAAAAGGCGACGGCAATTGACAAAAATCAGAATCAACTGCGCCCAAACCGAACTTATGTGTTGCAATATCATCGCAGGTTTCAAAAACAAATGTTGCATTAGATTTCAGGCTGTACCCATTAAAGCAATAGGATGTATCAGACGGAAACAGGTAATAAGTTAATGCCTGATCACCGAAAACATATACCTCTGGTAATTTATTCATAAAAGCAGGTGAATTAGTTAAATAGACTGTATCTATACTTGTCCAATAGTAATAATG
>JBIOGX010000130.1:0-5226 GCA_044448445.1 Chitinophagales bacterium | reverse complement strand
TAATTAATGAAACATAGATTTACATTTACATTTGCCTTCGCCCGCCATAGCTTCAGCGGAGGCGGGACATTTTCACATTCCCACATTTGCACATTATGTATAATTACATAAAAGCGCTCCATATTATTTTCATTGTTACCTGGTTCAGCGGTATGTTCTATATCGTGCGCTTATTTATTTACAATACCGAAGCGAATGAAAAAGCAGAACCGGAGAAAACCATATTACAACGGCAATTCAGCATTATGATCCGCAGATTATGGTTTGGTATCACCTGGCCATCTGCCGTGCTGACACTTATCTTCGGGCCGTGGGTGTGGTATTTATTCATGCACTGGCACCTGGATAACTGGCTGGCAGTAAAGCTGTGTTTTGTAGTTGGCTTATACGCTTATCATTTTACACTTCATGCTATATACAAACAACAAGCGTCAGGTGTGTTCAAATTCACCTCCGGCCAGCTTCGCATCTGGAATGAAGTAGCAACCATTTTCCTCATCGCCATAGTGATGCTGGCGGTAGTAAAGCAAAGCATGAGCCTTGTATGGGGCCTTGCAGGCCTGGCATTATTCATATTATTACTGATGAGCGCTATAAGGATATACAAACTGGTAAGAACTAAGGAACGATGACGAAATAAATCCTACAATTATACTTGCTCTTTTCCATCTTTACTGCGTTGTAAAAAAAGAAAAAACCGCCTAAAGCCTCATTATTATTTATTCATCCCCCGACCTAAAGGTCAATGTCATTTAGTTAAGGATTTCAGTAAGTATAAATGCACTTATAAAGCAGGTACGATACCTTCGGCATCGTGAATTTGGTAACTTTTTTACTATAAACGTTTGATCCCGTTGGGATCATTACCTTAACTAAATGACATTGACCTAAAGGTCTGGGCTATTAAAAGTTCGTGCAATTAGTTATACACCCAAGGATTCTTAAAAAGATCAGCATAATTTTTTAATTTTGAAACTGCAAAATGCTGCTTATGGTAAAGAAGAAACTGGATATGAACGCAATTCATGAAAATTTTTTTGCTGATACGGCTATGCTTGGTATTGCTACCGCATTGCCTGCCTACCATTTATGCTGGGTACTCAACAGGCATTTTGATATAAATTTCATCCGTGACCCTGACCAGGATATATCCATGCAAAAGAAAGATGATCAATATTATTTCCCTATATACAAATACGACCTGCCTAACAGCAGCCACAGATACCTGCTTTACAAACTAAAAAACGGTACGGAATCCCTGCTACCTGAAACCAGGCAGTTAGATTATTTATGGCTGATAGAAACCGCCAACCCTGAAGATGATGTGAACCGTATAGCCCGTGAAATACGGAATATACCTGATATACAACTTGCCCAGGTACTTGTACCGGAGCAACTGAAAAGCGTAGATAATTTATTGATGTAGCATATAGAAATGCTTAAAAAGGATGATACCTTTTGTTTTTTCTGTTAAATTTTACGCAACAACCCATTTTTTTCCCACAAAACAATAACCGCTAACTGCAAACTGACAACTTTTACTATTTTTGTCGCCTGTCTAATCAAATAACATGAACTATCGCAAAATCAACAATATAGTCGGTTGGATCACAGGTGCAATCGCTTTTATCGTGTATTTAAAAACCATGGAACCCACTATCAGCTTTTGGGATTGCGGGGAGTTCCTGTCATGTGCTTATAAGCTGGAAGTGGGCCACTCTCCCGGAGCGCCATTCTTTATGATGGTACAAAGGGTGTTTTCCCTTTTAGCAGGGCATGGAGCAGCTACCGGCGCGCCATCAGTAAGTGAACTTGGTACGGTTGGTGCAGCTACATTTATTAATTCTGTTTCCGCATTAACCAGTGGCCTTACCATACTTTTCCTTTTCTGGTCTATTTCTCACTTTGCGAAGAAACTGATCGCTGAGGGCAACGCAGAACCAGACCGTAACCAAACAACATTAATAATGGGAGCCGCATTAGTTGGCGCTCTCGCTTATACTTTTTCAGACACATTCTGGTTCTCAGCCGTAGAAGCCGAAGTTTACGGAACATCCTCTTTCTTTACCGCTATAACCTTCTGGGCAGTACTGAAATGGGAACATGTAGCTGATAATAAACATGCTGACCGCTGGCTGGTACTGATAGCGTACTTAATAGGGACATCTGTATGCGTACACCTGCTTAACCTGCTTACTATACCGACAATCGCCATGGTATATTACTTCAGGCGTTATAAGGCGACATACACCGGCACCTTCATTGCTTTTATCGTGGGTTGCGCTGTACTGGCCTTTGTACAATTCGGCGTCATCCAGTATATACCCCGAATTGCTTCTGTTTTTGACATCATGTTTACTAACGACTTTGGTACGCCATTTGATGTTGGCGCTATTACTTTCCTTGTATTAGTGGCTGCATTGTTAATATTCCTGCTGGTATTTGCGATAAAAAGAAAGATGTATGCATTACATACAAGCGTGTTATGCGTCATGTTCATCCTGATTGGTTATTCCAGCTATTTTTCGGCTATTATCCGCTCCCGTGCAGATGTGCCGATAGATATGACTAACCCGGATAACCCGATAAGCTTTCTCGATTATGTGGACCGCGAACAATTCGGGCAGCAGCCTTTGCTTTTCGGCCCTTATTATAACAGCAAGTATGATGACATAAAAGAAACAGGCAAACTATACGCCCAAACGAAAGTGAACGGGAAAGACCATTATGAGATAGTAGGCGTTAAAAATGAGCCTGTTTATTCCGGTGATCAAACACACTTTTTCCCGCGCATATATGATAATAATGAACCGGGCCATGTAAATTACTACAAAAGTTTCCTGGGACTGGGGCAAAATGATGATCCAACCGGTATGGATAATTTAAAATATTTCTTTGGTTACCAGATGAACTGGATGTGGTGGAGATACTTCATGTGGAACTTCGCTGGCCGGCAAAATGATATAGAAGGGCAGATTGACCCGCAAAGAGCCAACTGGATATCAGGGATAACATTTATAGACAAATTCCGGGGACTTGGCGATACTGATAAGATGGGTGATGGGTATAGTAACAATGGCGCCCATAACAAACTTTATTTCCTGCCATTAATCCTTGGTATTTTAGGGCTGATATACCAATTTAACCGGAATAAAAAAGACGGAATAGTTGTGCTTAGTTTATTCTTCTTCACCGGCGCGGCCATTGGTATTTACCTGAATATGCCTCCATTGCAACCGCGTGAGCGGGATTATGCGTTCGCGGGCTGCACCTATACCTTTGCGATATGGATAGGATTAGGGGTATTGATGGTAGCAGATTGGCTGAGAAAAGTGACCAGCGCACCTTTGGCTATATACGGCGCAATAGGATTGTGCCTTGTAGCTGTGCCATCACTGATGGCTAAAGTGGAATGGGACGATCATGACCGTTCTCACAAGACACTTGGCCGCGCTGTGGCCTATAATACACTCTCTTGCTGCGCACCAAACGCTGTGTTATTTACTTTTGGCGACAACCAAACCTACCCTTTATGGTATATACAGGAAATAGAAGGTTTCCGTAAAGATGTACGCGTAATAAATACCAGCCTGCTGGGAATAGGCTGGTATATAGACCAACTTAAATATCGGATCAATGACGCCGATGCAGTGCCTATGATCTGGAAAACAGAGGATTATTTAGGCGACCGCCATAATTATATTTTCTACAATAAAAATGCGCAATTACCGGAAGATAAATATTTTAACCTCACAGACATCTGCAACTTCATGATCAGTCATGACCCGGCGAATATGGCACATACTACAAGAAACGAGGAGCCGATAAACTACATGCCCGCCAAAAATTTCTTTGCACCATCGCTTAGCAAAGAAGAGTTGGTAAAAAGAGGCCTGGTAAGCGCAGAAGACACCGGTCGTATCATTAACGATATGAAATTTACGTATCCCAAAAATACAGCATTCAAAGGTGACCTTGCAACACTTAATATTATTGCCGCAGTAGCAAATGAAGGTTGGAAACGGCCATTATATTTTGATGCCGGCCTGCGCCAGGGAGATTATGCAGGCACAGGCGATTATATGCACATGGAAGGATTGGTATATCGCCTCATGCCATTCAAATATACTGACCCGAATAAAATAAATCCACAGGTAATGGGTTCTATTAATACAGACAAAGGATACGACCTGTTTATGAACAAATTCATTTGGGGCGGCGCTGAAAGAAACGATGTTTACTTTGACGAACCAAACCGCCACGAACTGATCACTTATCGTCTTGATGGCTCGTTTCTCGCTAACCAGCTAACGGCAGAAGGGAAAAAAGATAAAGCGATCCAGGTATTAGATAAAGTGGTTACTAACATTACCGAGCACTCCTATTCCTATAGTTACGACTATACAGGCTACCTGATGGCAGCAGGATATTATCGCGCAGGGGCTATAGCCAAAGCTAACGCACTTTCCAAAAAGATAGTACGTGACGCAGAAGATTATGTAAACTGGGTAGCTACATTAAATGATAATGGCAAAGCGGAATGTGCCAGCGATGTGAAGTTTCAGTTCCAGGTAATGCAATCATTGGGTGGAACCGCTTACCAGTCAGGCGACTCAGTAACAGCAAAACAGATATTCCAGACCATGAACATGCTTGGCCCCAAAGTAAAAGATCTGCTGAATACCCGTGAAGCGCCGGGCGGCGGCGGGGAAGAATAATTTTCGGCTTACTAAAAAATAAAGCCTTCGGTTTTCCCGGGGCTTTATTTTTTGAAGGTAAATTTGCACAATCAGGCTTAGTGAAGAGGCTAAAATAAATGCGTTAAATAACTTTATTTTAAACTTATACGATGATTAACCCTGTGAAAATATTGATGGTCTTCTTTATCCTTACACAGCCATTTGCGGGCTATGCCGGCGATACGCTATCAGGCAAATACCCACGGGCGGTATTAGTTCAGTTACGATCAGAACATAACAGGATAGCTGCCCTGGCAAAAGACAACAGATACCAAGACATAGAAGAAGTGGAAAAAGACGCATTAGAAGTAAAGAAAAGAATGATACTTGATTTCACCAATAACTATCATTATTGCCCCGTTTATTATTACATGGATACCAATGCTGATTTTATTAAAAAGAAAGTATTTGATGGTGTACTAATGAATGTTGATGGCTCCCCGGTTAGTAAGCCTGTGATAAACAGAAATAGCAATGATTATGTTAT
>JBIOGX010000129.1:0-5257 GCA_044448445.1 Chitinophagales bacterium | reverse complement strand
TCACTAAGGAACGATGACAAAATAACTACCACCATCTTACTTGTTCTTTTTCATTTTTTCGGCGTTGTAAAATCTTTAAATATGCTTGATATTCGCAGCTTTTACGCCTTGTAAAAAAGAAAAATAACTTCGCAATATGGTAGCATTTATTTTGTCAACGTTCCTAAGTATATAAAGAGCTAAAAAAAGCCCCGGCATACACCAGGGCTTTTTAACCTTTTAACTTTTTAACCAATTAACTACTAATAGTCCATTCCCATTCCGCCCGGCATACCGCCACCTGCAGGAGCCGCAGATTTTGGTTCAGGCTTGTCGGCTATTACACATTCAGTAGTCAGGAACATACTGGCGATAGATGCCGCATTTTCCAGGGCTATGCGGCCTACCTTAGTCGGGTCAATAACACCGGCGGCAAGCAGATTTTCATAAACCTCTGTGCGTGCGTTGAAACCAAAGTCAGCTTTTCCTTCACGTACCTTTTGTACGATAATAGAAGCTTCCAGGCCTGCGTTGGCAACGATCTGGCGAAGCGGCTCTTCGAGCGCACGACGCACTATGGCAACGCCTGTTTTTTCATCAGGATTCTCTGTCTTTATTTTATCTAATGATTCTATTGCACGGATATAAGCAACGCCGCCACCGGGCACAATGCCTTCTTCTACTGCGGCACGGGTTGCATGCAATGCATCATCAACGCGGTCTTTCTTCTCTTTCATTTCCATTTCAGATGCAGCGCCGATATATAATACCGCAACTCCACCGCTCAGTTTAGCAAGTCGCTCCTGCAGCTTTTCGCGGTCGTAATCGCTGGTAGTGGATTCTATTTGTGATTTGATCTGGTTCACGCGCGCAGTGATTGTTTCTTTCTGGCCTTTACCACCTACTACAGTAGTGTTGTCTTTATCTATGGTAATGCTTTCAGCCTGTCCGAGAGATGCAATAGAAGCGTTTTCCAGCTTGTATCCCTGGTCTTCACTGATAACGGTACCGCCTGTGAGCGCGGCAATGTCCTGCAGCATTTCCTTACGACGGTCCCCAAAGCCGGGAGCTTTAACAGCAGCGATCTTCAGTGAACCACGCAGTTTGTTAACCACTAAGGTAGCCAGCGCTTCGCCGTCAACATCTTCAGCTATTATCAACAACGGACGGCCGCTTTGTACCACGCTTTCCAGTATAGGGAGGATGTCTTTTAGTGTGCTTACTTTCTTTTCATAAATAAGAATGTAAGGATTTTGCAGTTCCACTTGCATTTTCTCTGCATTGGTTACAAAGTAGGGGCTTAGGTAACCACGATCGAATTGCATACCTTCTACCACATCTACAGTAGTTTCTGTTCCTTTTGCTTCTTCTACAGTGATAACACCTTCGTTACCTACTTTGGACATAGCCTGTGCTATAAGCGCACCGATAGCGCTGTCATTATTAGCGGAAATTGAAGCGACCTGCTCAATTTTCTTATTGTCGTTGCCTACTTTCTCAGATTGTTTTTTCAGGTGTTCAACAACTGCGCCTACGGCTTTGTCTATACCGCGTTTCAGGTCCATTGGGTTGGCGCCTGCTGCTACGTTCTTCAGGCCTTCACTGATAATAGATTGCGCAAGTACAGTTGCGGTAGTAGTACCATCGCCTGCCAGGTCAGCAGTTTTTGAGGCCACTTCTTTTACCATTTGTGCGCCTATATTCTCAATAGAATCTTCCAATTCTATTTCTTTAGCTACGGTTACACCGTCCTTGGTCACACCTGGTGCACCGAATTTCTTTTCGATAACCACGTTACGGCCTTTAGGCCCAAGAGTTACCTTAACGGCATCAGCCAGAATGTCCACGCCGCGTTTCATCCTGTTGCGCGCGTCTATGTTGAAGAAAAGTTGTTTTGACATAAGATATTAATTTGAAAATTTGAAAATTAGATAATGTAAAAATTGCTTTTATTTTTTTGCTAATTCAAAATGTGTGCAATTTTCACATTTGCACACCTGCGTGCCGGTAGGCAGGTTCTGAATTTGCACATTAATTAAATAACCGCCAGTATATCGCTTTCTCTCATGATCAGGTAATCCTCACCTTCGAAAGAAACCTCTGTACCCGCATACTTACCATATAATATGGTATCGCCGGTTTTTACAGTCATTGGTTCATCTTTTTTACCGGGACCGGCAGCAACTACAGTGCCGCGTTGCGGTTTTTCTTTAGCCGTGTCGGGGATGATGATGCCACCGGCAGTCTTTTCTTCAGCAGGAGCGGGTCTCACAATTACCCGGTCATGCAACGGAGTAATGTTCACGTTTTTAGCCATAATTATTAAATTTTAGTTTTTAAATTTTTAATTGTAAAAAGAAGGCATCATTTATTGTGCCATTTTAATTTGGGCTGCAAATGTCGGTCAATTTTGCAGAATTTGGGCACTTTTATTTATATACCTGACAATCGGCAGCCATTTTTTCATATTAATAAAATAAAATGTTTATTTTGGCAGAAAGGAAGATGGAACAGGAAGCAGACAGCATAACAATATCATGTGATCCACATGGCCTGGGGACTCAATTATGCAGCCCATCTTATTTATTTAATTATTTCTTATTCGCTTCTATATGCCAAAGAGCAAATGACCGAATCAGAAAATGACTGTTTTGTTCTATATTTATGCCCCACTTGACAAAACAAGAGTAAGCCCCCCTGCCTACCGGCAGGCAGGTTTAGGGGTTTGGGGTAAATATATATGCCAATACAAATAGGGCAACCAGCCCCGGACTTCACGCTCCGCGATAATGAGAAGAATAAAGTAACCCTTAGCGCACAGAAGGGTAAAAACGTGCTATTATTATTCTATCCATTGGCTTTTACCAGCACTTGCACCAAAGAACTATGTTTCATGCGTGATAATTTAACGACATACAATAACCTTAATGCGCAGGTATATGGTATATCTGTTGATTCGCTTTACGCCCAGGATAAATTCAAAAAAGAGCAAAACCTGAATTTTCCACTGTTAAGCGATTTTAATAAGGAGGTATCTGTTGCATACAATACCATATATGAAACTTTTTCTAATGATATGAAGGGCGTCTCCAAGCGTTCAGCCTTTGTTATTGATAAAAAAGGGATTATTCGTTATGCCGAAGTTTTGGAAAATGCCGGAGAAATACCAAACTTTGATGCAATACAAAGATGTTTGAAAGAAATAAATCAGTAATTTGCACTAAATATAAATAACAGCCTTATGAAAAAAGTTTACTTTCTTTTATGCGCACTTGCAGTTACATGCACCTCTTTTGCGCAAACTATAGTTTATCCACTTAATCCGGGATTTGAAACATGGCGCACAAGCTCATCAGGCAGTGGCCCTGTAGTAACAATACATGCCCCGACTGGCTGGTATGGTTTCGACTCACTGATTATTAATGCCCAGGAGCAGTATGATGGGTTATTATATACCGGATATTCTCCTACAAATTTAAACGCACAAGTTTTCCCGGAAACCACCAAAGTGCATGGCGGCACATCTTCCGCAAAAATTATCTCGGTTAAACAAGATACTCTTGGCATTTTTGCCGGTTCAATTTCCAATGCACAACCTTCACTTAACATTGCCGCACTTATTGGCGGCGGAAGCATTGCCAACGCCATTACCTACACAGGTGGTACAGCAACAACATTGAGAATAACCAGTGTTAGTGCATGGGTAGAATATTTTCCCGGCAAAGACAGCACAGGTGCTATAGGTGTTGATTCAGGACAGATCACCTTACAGGCAATAGGTACTTATGCAGGTGCAGACACCGTTGTGGGCACTGGAACTTTCAGGATACCACCTACTTCATCATTTACACTGGATACCGCGAAGGTAGTCTATGTTGATACTATACACCTCGTTAACAAAGTACGTATCTTTTTCGCCAGTAGCGGAACTACCGGCGCCTTAGACAGCAGTACCCTATATGTGGACGATGTTAGCATGATCGGTATATCACAGACTGATACCATTAATAATGTGACCATACAAAATGTGAAAAATGACCTCGTCAAAATTTATCCCAATCCTGCCACAGGAATAATACACTTAGATGGCCCGCAAAATGCAGGGCTTGTATGCAACCTCCTCTCTGTAAGCGGCCAGGTAGCAGCAACTAAAACATTAACAGGCAGCGATGCGCTTGATGTTTCTTACTTGCCCGCGGGTTTGTATTTCTACACTATTTCTGATACAAACGAAAATATTGTGCAGCGAGGTAAAATAGCAGTGTACAGGTAAAACGACTATAAATATTGAAGAAGGCTGGTTGATAATTTCAATCAGCCTTTTTTATTTATATCGCTCCTGCAGATTTGTCAACTTTTAAAAAAGTTGACAAATCTTGCTGAATGGAAAAACAAAGAACTGTGCGACCGCTGCGTGAAAACTTTTCAACTATTTTGTTCCGATCACTCCACTTCAAATGCCGTATGATAGAAATTATTTTGCGCGGCAATTAGCCTTAGTTTTATATAAAAACATTCGGTGAAAAGCCGGTATGCCATAAACTCATGGCCATACACATTAAATTCATCAAACATGATAATATCGCCTTTTTGCAAATAAGGATATAGCTGGCTCAACGCAAATAAGGTAGCGCTGAACAGGTCTGCATCCATGTGTATCACTTTCTTTTTTTCTTTTAAAGCAGCGCCTTGTTCCAGCAGAAAATCATTGAGCGTATCCTGGAATATGCCTTTAATAAAACGGCCCCTGTTATCGTTCACTTCGGGTATGCCCGACTGCATATCTCCTTTTGAAAAAAGCCCCCAGGCTTCGGGTAAGCCCTCAAATGTGTCAAAACCATAAAAACGGGATGAAGGATGGCCACAGGTGTTCATCCACCATTTAAAGGATAAGCCATTGGCAACCCCGAACTCAAGGTAGCACACAGGTATCTCGTATAAGCGGTAATGTTCTGATATAGCTGTGAAACTTTTCAGGCGGTCTTCATAATGTCTTACCGGCCTGTAAAAATCATTGATCAGCAGGTTGTCTTTCTTATGCCTGTGCACCCATGCTGTGAGCAGGTTAAAATTGTAAATAAAAGCAAACAACTTATTAAAAGGCTGCAATACCTGCAATGCACGTGTTGCCAGTAGAAAGTCTTTGGCTCTTGTTATTAGCCTGAGTTTTGCCGATCTGCTGAACATGATAGAATAAATGACTAAGGAAAAATGACTAAAAAGCGGCAATATAATGCAGATAATTGAAAATCTATGTGGTTTGCTTAGTGATCCATTT
>JBIOGX010000128.1:0-5292 GCA_044448445.1 Chitinophagales bacterium | reverse complement strand
TCATAGGGCTAAATTAGCGAATTTGCCAGATAGCCTGATTTGACCCGGCCGTTCATCACCCGCAAAAGTCCCTTTAGAGATTTGTTTTTTCGGTACTATATCTTATTCCATTTCAGCCGCAGGCTATTACTAACAACCGATACAGAGCTTAATGCCATAGCTGCACCTGCTATCATAGGATTCAGCAGGAAGCCATTGACCGGGTAGAGAACCCCTGCTGCAAGAGGGATACCAATGACATTGTATATAAATGCCCAAAACAAATTCTGGCGTATCAACCGTACTGTTTTACGGGAGAGGGTTATGGCCTTTGGTATATGATTAAGGTCAGATGACATCAGGGTCATTTTTGCTACGTCCATTGCTATGTCTGTTCCCTTGCCCATTGCAATGCTGACATCGGCCCGGGCAAGCGCCTGGCTGTCGTTTATGCCATCGCCCACCATAGCTACTATTTTGCCCTGTTGCTGCAATTCTATAATGAAGTTTGATTTGTCAGTGGGGGAGGCCTCTGCCTTATATTTTGTAATGCCTGCCTGTGCTGCTATAGCTTTTGCGGATTGTTCATTATCGCCGGTAAGCATATAAACCTCAATGCCCATCTTTTGAAGTGCAGAGATCGCCTTAGCCGACGTTGGTTTTACCTTATCTGCGATAGCTGCAATGGCAAGAGCGTTTGCATGGTCGGTAAGCCATATCACCGTATTGGCTTGCTCTGCTAATTTATTCGCCTCCTGTTCTAAACTTGCGGGTATGGCAATGTTCATTGACCGCAACAGCTTGCTGCTTCCCGCAAAATAAATAGTATGGTCGTAAACAGCGGTAACACCACCTCCGGTAATACTGCTGAATGATTCTATTGGTATGGTTTCCGTCTTACTGTCTTTAAAATACTTAGTGATTGCGCCTGCCAGGGGATGCTCTGACCGGGCTTCCATACTATATAAAACTGAAGAAAGTTTAATCACGTCCGCTCTCTCTCTCCACACTATCGCACTCACTTCAGGGTGTCCTTCGGTAATGGTCCCTGTTTTATCTAATACAATTACATTCACCTTGTGTGCGATCTCCAAACTTTCTGCATCTTTAATAAGAATGCCATTTTCGGCTCCTTTGCCCACCCCTGCTATAATGGCTGTTGGTGTTGCCAGTCCTAAGGCACAGGGGCAAGCAATAACAAGCACGGTAACCATGGCAAGCAAACCATGTATAAATCCATTATCACCACCAAGTAATACCCATACCAACAGGCTCAACACAGCTATAGCCATAACAACAGGCACAAATACCCCTGCAATTTTGTCCACCAGTTTTTGTACCGGGGCTTTGCTGCCTTGCGCCTCCTGCACCATTCTTATGATGTTGGCAAGCAGGGTATCACTGCCCACTTTTTCAGCCCTGAACTGAAAACTGCCTTTTTGGTTAATAGTACCGGAGAATACCTTTACACCGGTAATTTTTTCAACGGGTACAGGCTCTCCCGATATCATGCTTTCATCCACGAATGAACTGCCATTTATTACTTCACCGTCAACAGCTATTTTCTCTCCCGGCTTTACTAATAATATATCATTTACCTGAACCCCGGCAATAGGAATTACCTCCTCGTTATGAGTGGAATTGATACGTATAACCTTATCCGGTTGTAACCCCATCAGTTTTTTTATGGCTGAGGATGTGTTTGATTTTGCCCTTTCTTCGAGCAACTTACCAAGAAGGATAAAACTGATAACCACAGAAGCTGCTTCAAAGTAAACACCGGCATGTAAACCCCTGTTCGTCCAAAATCCGGGATATAATGTATTGAATACGCTGAACAGATAGGCTATACCCGTACTCAATGCTACCAACGTATCCATATTGGCGGTACGGCGCCGCGCCTGTTTCAGCGCCCCAATAAAAAACTGCCTGCCAAACAGGAATACCACAGGAGTAGCAAGCGCCCACGTGATGTAGTTGGCATAGGAGATATCCATGGCAAACATAGCTATGGCTACTAATGGTATTGAAAAAACAATAGACAGTAGGGTCTTTAACCGCAGGGATTTATAGTTTTTCCTGTTTAGTTCTTCAACTTTATCCGGCTGTGCGGCAGCACTATCTATGATGATATCATACCCGGTTGACTGAACGGCTTTTTTTATAGTATTGATGTTAGCTATAGCTGCATCATATTCCACAAGGGCTGTGGCATTTGCAAGGTTAACCCCTGCGTTTATTACCCCTTTCTGCGCCTTCAGTGTTTTTTCCACTGTAGTAGCGCATGAAGCGCAACTCATACCTGTAACAGGGAATGTTTTTTTTATTGCAGTGCTCACGATGCAAATCTACCCCAGCTATTTGAATCAGAAGATGATGATTGTCATATACGCTTATAGTCTATTTCAATATTAAAAGCGGGAGCATTAACTCCGCTTTTCAATAGGCTATATTGATGCTTAGGCATTGATAAGAAACAACTAATACATTCTGACCTATTCTTTTCCATTTTTTCTGCGTTGCCAAATCGTTAAATAGGCACTATTTACTAATAATATGACAACATGTTGTCACTTTCCGGCGTACTCACATTTTGGGGTAGATTTGACAACTTTGACAAAGTTGTCAAATCTTGTACAGCCTGCATTGCAGCTTATTTTCGTCAAACGAAAATTCATAGCTTGCTATTGGCGAATTTTGAACCTCGTATAAAAGAAAAATAACTATCCAACTTCATAGGATTTATTTTGACATCTTCACTAACTTTGCACACGAAAACAATTTATAATGAAATTTTTTATAGATACAGCAAATCTTGCTCAAATAAAAGAAGCTCACGATCTGGGTATTCTTGATGGTGTAACCACCAATCCATCATTAATGGCAAAAGAGGGCATTAAAGGCCATGATGCCGTAATAGAACATTACAGAACGATCTGTGAAATGGTACATGGCCCGGTAAGCGCCGAAGTGCTCGGAACTACCTTTGAAGTCATTATTGAAGAGGGCAAAAAGCTGGCTGCTATTCATAAAAACATTGTAGTTAAAGTGCCGGTGATAAAAGAAGGCATTAAGGCTATAAAGTGGTTTACGGATAATGGCATCCAAACTAACTGTACCCTTGTATTCTCTGCCGGGCAGGCTATCCTCGCAGCTAAGGCAGGCGCTACTTATGTATCTCCCTTCTTAGGCCGGATAGATGACACCAACTGGGATGGCATACAACTGATTGAACAGATTGTTGGCATCTACAACACGCAGGGATTTATGACCGAAGTGCTGGCCGCTTCCATACGAAACCCTCTGCATATAGTTCGTTGTGCTGAAGCCGGCGCTGATATATGTACCTGCCCGTTATCTTCCATATTAGGCCTGCTGAAACACCCTTTGACCGACATCGGGCTGGAGCAATTCCTGAAAGACGCAAAGTCAATGCAATAAAACCTCTCCCCCGCCAACTTCGTTGGGGACACGCGGGCCTGTCCGACCGCGTGCCACCTTAGCTTTAGCGGTGGCGCAAGGAAAGGTGAGGTGGAGTGAGCAACATAAGCGACTAAAATGATTTAACAACTTTTAAAAAATCCGGCTATGGCCGGATTTTTATGTATTTTACTTTTGCAATCGCATCTGAAAATTAAAAACTCATACTATGCAAAATACCAATGATACCCGGTTTGCGGTACTAATAGACGCAGATAATGTTCCTTACGCCAATGTGAAAGGAATGATGGAAGAAATAGCCAAGTACGGCACGCCTACCTTCAAGCGTATATATGGAGACTGGACAAAGCCAACAGTTTCAGGATGGAAGTCAGTGTTGTTGGAAAATGCGATTACGCCTATTCAGCAGTATAGCTACACCACCGGGAAGAACGCCACCGATTCCGCCATGATCATTGATGCAATGGATATACTCTATACCGGCAAGGTGGATGGGTTTTGCATCATTTCCAGCGACAGTGATTTTACAAGGCTTGCGCTACGGCTGCGTGAAGCAGGTGTGAAGGTAATCGGCATGGGGCAAAAGAAAACACCCGCGCCTTTCATCGCGGCATGTGATAAGTTTATTTACATCGAGATACTTTCTGAAAAAGCAACTGCTTCTTCAAAACAAGAGGATAAAAAAGAGGAGGAAATACAAACAACAAATACCATAAAACGAATAGACGAGCAAACAATACAGCTAATCGCTTCCAGCATCAGCGACCTTGCTGATGAATCGGGCTGGGCTTTCCTGGGTGAAGTAGGCACACTGATGCTTAAAAAAGAACCCGACTTTGATCCACGTAACTATGGCTTTAAGAAATTAGGCCAACTGATAAAAAGCACACAGCATTTTGAGATAGACGAACGGCAAACGGACAAAAGCAATATCAAACTGGTGTATATCAAGGTGAAACCTGTAAATAAAAACGGAACATCGCCTAAAAAACCTGCAAAAAGAAGGTAAGTGAGAATGTCAAAATAACTTCCGCATTTTACTTGTTCTTTTCCATTTTTTCTTCGTCATAAAATCTTTAAATATGCTTGATATTCGCAGCTTTTATTCCTTGAAAAAAAGAAAAATTACTGCGCAAAACTTGCGGAACTTATTTTGATATTCTCACTAATCTGAAGGTCTCGCGCAAAGGCAGTGATAGGTATTAAAGTTAAAGGTACAAGGTCGCAAAGAATATATAATTGGTATAGTTCGGTTACAAATTGAGGTAGAACGGAGCAAGTAACTCAATAAATGCGGGAGTGTACTGATGCTGATCATTGTGTATGGCCAGCGTGTTTTCTTTTACGCCGGCTACTTCTTTTTTACTAAACAGGCACACCACCCTTTTTACCTCTGCCCCCGGCCTATGACTGACTGAAAGCCTTTCAAATTCAAACCACTTATTCTCCGCTAATAATTTTTTCCACTGCAGATATTCAGGATAAGGCAACAAGACAGATACATAGCCGCCATCAGCAAGATTTTCATTTATCGCTTTCAGCAGGTCTGCATAAGATAGTGATAAGGTATGGCGCGCCCTGTTTTTATCTGCATCACCGCCGAGTAAACTATTATTAAAAAATGGCGGGTTGGAAATGATCAGATCATATTTAACCGGGAAAGAATAATTGCGCACGTCTCCTTCCAGTATATTGATCCTGTCCTTCCAGGACGATGCTGCGATATTGGCATTTGCCTGCCCTGCCGGGGCGGGATCATACTCTATGGCATCAATGATGATACCGGGAGTTCTTTGTGCTAACATAAGTGATAGCAGCCCCGTGCCGGCGCCTATATCCAAAACACGCTTTACATTAGAAAGTATAGGCGTC
>JBIOGX010000127.1:0-5295 GCA_044448445.1 Chitinophagales bacterium | reverse complement strand
TAAATGTACAATAAAAGACATTCCGAATATAGGTACAGTAAAAGACATTCCGAATATTATGTACAATAAAAGACATTCCGAATATAGGTCAAAATAAATTCCACTCCCACACATGCGGGATTTTTTCCCATCCTGCCTACCGGCAGGCATGTAACTATCCAACTTCGCAGAATTTCCTCTGAAGATAACGTCTTTATTAGCCTATGTAAAAGGTTCTTTTGTAATACTTATTTTGACATCTTCACTAAATATGGGATTTTGGCAGAACATTGATTGTTAAAAAACTTTAACTTGCAAACCGGCGCACTACCTACATTTCATATTGTCAAATTTGCACATTATATCCGTACCTTTGCCCGCCCGCAAAAATCGTTCGGGCAAGCGCCTCTTATAATATATGCAAAACATTCGCAATTTCTGTATCATAGCCCATATTGACCATGGCAAAAGTACCCTGGCAGACCGCCTGTTAGAGTTCACAAAAACCATATCTTCACGCGATATGCAGGCGCAGGTACTCGATGATATGGATCTGGAGCGCGAAAAAGGCATTACCATCAAGAGCCATGCTATACAGATGGACTATGAGTATAAAGGACAGAAATATACCCTGAATCTCATAGATACTCCCGGCCATGTTGACTTTTCTTACGAAGTATCGCGCGCACTTGCAGCCTGTGAGGGCGCATTATTGCTTGTTGACGCATCGCAGGGCATACAGGCGCAAACCATTAGTAACCTTTACCTCGCACTTGATAATGACCTTGAGATCATTCCTATCATCAATAAGATAGACATGGACGGGGCGATGATACCGGAAGTTACCGACCAGATAGTGGACCTGATAGGCTGCAAACCCGAAGAAATAATCCTTGCCAGCGCTAAAACCGGTATAGGCATTGAAGAAATATTAGCCGCCATCATAGCCCGCATTCCCGCCCCAAAAGGCAATCCGGATGCACCATTGCAGGCAGTGATATTTGACAGCGTATTCAATTCATTTCGTGGCATCATTGCTTACTTCCGGGTATTCAGTGGCACGCTAAAGAAGAACGACAAGATCAGGTTCATACATACCGATGCTGAATATACCGCTGATGAGGTAGGTATCATGAAGCTGACCCTTACACCCAAGCCTGAGGTAAGGGCGGGTGATGTAGGCTACATTATTACCGGTATCAAAAACGCAAAGGATGTAAAAGTAGGAGATACTATTACCACTATAGCTAACCCGACACAGGAGATCGTAAAAGGTTTCCAGGAAGTGAAACCTATGGTATTCGCGGGCATCTTCCCTGTAGAAACAGATGACTTTGAAGACCTGCGCGACTGTATGGAAAAGCTGCAGCTCAATGACGCCTCGCTCTCTTATGAACCGGAAACATCACAAGCGCTTGGCTTCGGTTTTCGTTGCGGGTTCCTCGGGATGCTGCACATGGAGATCATACAGGAACGCCTGGAGCGTGAGTTCAACCAGACCGTGATCACCACTGTGCCTAACGTTAGCTTCCATGCCTATAAAACAAGGGATAAGAATAAGGTGGTCGTGGTAAATAATCCAAGCGAAATGCCGGACCCCAGCAGCATAGACCGCATTGAAGAACCATTCATCCGCGCACAGGTCATCACCCTGCCGGATTATATAGGCAATATCATGAGCCTGTGCCTCGGCAAGCGTGGCATACTGATCAACCAGCACTACCTCACGCCTACCCGTGTGGAACTGATATTTGAAATGCCGCTGACTGAAATTGTATTTGACTTCTACGATAAGCTGAAATCATGTACGCGTGGTTACGCCTCATTTGACTATAACCCGCTCGACTACCGTGAAAGTGATATTGCCAAGATGGACATACTGCTGAACGGCGATCCTGTTGACGCGCTCAGCGCACTTATTCACCGCAGCAGGGCGCAGGACTTTGGGCGTAAACTCTGCGCAAAACTCAAAGACCTGTTGCCTAAACAGCAATTCGTTATAGCCATACAAGCTGCGATAGGCGCCAAGATCATAGCCCGCGAAACTATCTCCGCCATGCGTAAAGATGTTACTGCAAAATGTTATGGTGGTGATATCTCCCGTAAACGCAAGCTGCTTGAAAAACAGAAAGAAGGCAAAAAGCGTATGCGCCAGATAGGCAATGTAGATATACCGCAGGAGGCTTTCTTAGCGGTGCTGAAGCTGGAGTAAGTTATATTTTATTGGTCTCTTTAAGAACTGCAATACATTCAGGTATAGACATGTGTGTGCTGTTGGAAAAGCTTTTTAGTTTAACTTTTTCATTTAGCCGTTCTTCATCTTCAGTAATTAACAAGGTAGTAATACCTCGTTTAGTTGCATATTTATACTGTTTATCAATTTTCACTGCATCAGGGTATATTTCCGCGGCAATGCCCTCTGCCCTTAGCTGTTGCAATACTTCCAAGGCATAGATCTCATTATCTCCTCCTGAATTTATTAGCAGCACTTTTGTCCCTTCTGATAATTGTTTAGGGAATCTGTCAAGCTCTTCCATTACATCATAAATGCGGTCCACGCCAAATGATACGCCCACTCCGGATACGCCTTTTAGACCGAATAAACCAGTAAGATCGTCATAACGTCCACCACCACCTATACTGCCAATTGAGACCCCTTGGGCAACTACCTCTACAATCATACCTGTATAATAATTTAATCCTCTCGCTAATGTATCAGATATAGTTATAGCAGACCCTTTTAACGATTCAGGATATTCACCGTTAAATTTGCTAAGTGATGTGTAATATTTAAGTATCTGTTCTACTTCTTCGATTCCTGCCATTCCGACTTCACTACCTTTCATTATTTCTTTAAGTCTATTTATTTTTCCTTCAGCATATATCATTGGGCCACCTTCCCCCAATAATTCAAATAACTTTTTAACAGAATCCTCGTTAAAATCTTTGCTTCGCAACTCCTGCTTAACTCCTACCACACCTATTTTATCCAATTTATCCAATGCAACAGCCAAGTCAACATATTTATCTTTCTGCCCACATTGCTCAGCCAAACCAAGTAATATTTTTCGGCTATTTACTTGAATAAGGAAGGGTATGTTTAGTTTCACAAACGCTTCCTCATAAATACACAGCAATTCCGCTTCATTGATCAAAGAGGTACTGCCTACCATATCCACATCACATTGCCAGAACTCACGATAGCGGCCTTTTTGCGGCCTGTCGGCACGCCATACGGGCTGCATCTGGTAGCGGCGGAAAGGGAAGGCAAGCTCATTCTGGTGCATCACCACATAACGCGCAAATGGTATGGTAAGATCATACCTCAATGCACGCTCTGTAACTACGGGCGAGGAATATGGCTTGCTCAGTATTTTATTCCACTCCACATTCAGCTTTTCTTTATCAGCATCCTTTTTTTCATGCAGGCCATTATTGAGTATCTTGAATATCAGGCGGTCTCCTTCTTCTCCATACTTGCCGGTAAGGGTAGTAAGGTTTTCCATAGAAGGTGTTTCTAACGGTTGAAAACCATACACCTCAAAAATAGCACGCAACGTATTGAAGATATACTGGCGTTTGCGCACTTCTTCCGGTGAAAAATCACGTGTGCCTTGTGGTATGGATGGTTTCATTGAAATTCAAAAGTTAAAAGCAAAAGTAAAAACATTCTCCGGGTAAAGAGTGAATTGCATTTTAAATAATCTTACGTTAGATAGCTTTGCAGTGCATCCTTAATAATATACAATGGCGATGCGATGGCATTAATGTATTGGAAATTGCCCTCACGGTCATTCTTTATGGAAAGTTGTATGCCGCTTGCTTCGCTTTGTATCGCATTGACCACATACTTGCCTTTATCATTATCATAAAACAGGTAAGACGCTCCCGAAGACCCGAACCTGAAATAACCTTTTATCAGGTACCTGAACCCTTCGAATACATAGTTACCACCTATATCATCCGGGAATATTCCAAAGTGATCGAGCATGCCTTCTATCGTTGCGGCATTCAGTAACCTGCCAGCAGGACCGTTTGGAGAGCTTTGCAGGCAATACAATTTATCTATTCCCTCGTCCAGGAATTGAAAATTCAGTTCCGCCACAGGTATCTTACTGATCACATCCTGCGAAATATTTACTGTCCTGTACAATGCTATGTCCGAACCATAAAATGCATTGACCAATTCCATCTCTATGAGAAATGTATATTTGCGTGTATCATTGTCAAACATCAGCATGTTTGCATTAAACTGTTGTGTGAGCACAGGCTCATTATAGAACGAATTATTCCTAAACTGGAATACAAGATATGGCTTGCAAATACCCTTCTGCGTGAGTGTAACCCATCTTGTATCAAATCTTTTCTGTTTAAGAATCTCAACAATTTTCTGCATTGAGGCTGGGTCTGTATTATTCAGATACCTTTTTTGGGTGTATTCGTCAGTAAAATAATGCTGGTCCAAAAACCGGGTCTGTGAACCATCCAATATCGGTAAAAGTTCTTTTTTGTATGTAGCCTCATCAATAGACCGGTAATAACCCGCCTGCAACCTTAAATTGTGCGCCACACTCAGGAAATATCCATTCCCGATATGAAAGGTGCACAGATTATTCTCAAAGGTGCGCTTCTGCGGCTCATCCACATTGTATATCCACATCATCCGCTGGAGCGGCGATGTTTGTTCATCAATCAGGGTGTGTTTCTTATTTATCAAATCTGTGTTTCCCATATTATCATTGCTAAATTGCATCAGTATGTGAAGATATGAAAAGAGAGTAACTATAGTTGACCTTCTCGGCACAAAAATGAGAGCGAAGCAGAAGGAATGATAGAACGTCAGTCACTTTTCGCTCTCATTCATAAATTATCCTTTGCGAAGTTGTTGGTGAATGTAAATTTGGATTTATAATAAGGCATATTGATCCTTCTAACTTAATACAGAACTATTTTTATCCACATTGACATATTGTGTTATACAATCACGTAATTTTATAATAAATTTATCATTTATGAATGACGTTAAATGGCTGAACACTTTAAATAATGATAATATATTAAGTACATTCGAAATAAACGAAAAACTATATTATCGAATAAACACAGAAGCCACGTTTATTATTCCAAAGGAAATAATTATCCATATTAAGAAAGAATATGATTCAGCTAAAGAAAAAGGCGGGATGATTTTATTCGAACCACAGTTAGCAAAAAATACAAAAACATTTATAGCAAAAGAAGTGGTGTTTATTAAAAATAATTCTAAGACGCCTTGGCGAGAATATGAGATAGATAAAGAGGAAAAGAAAAAATGCC
>JBIOGX010000126.1:0-5447 GCA_044448445.1 Chitinophagales bacterium | reverse complement strand
TTGGATTAAAGACGAATGGCAGGACGGAAAGCATATTGATGAGCCTGCCACCCAGGGCAAGATGGTATTATAACTACCAGCCCGAGGAGGGGAGTAAGGAGGCTGAAATGGTGAAGTATTTGAAACCACATGAATGGGTGTAGGGTAAAGGTGTGCCACACTTTCAAAGTGTGGCACACCTCTCACCTCTCTTGGTATTCTTTAACCGCATCAACAAAAGCCCTGGCATGGTCCACAGGTATATTGGGTAATATGCCATGTCCCAGGTTTGCTATGTACCTGTTCACACCAAAAGCGTCTATCATTTCTGTTACTTCTTTCTTTATCTGTTTTACCGGCGCCAGCAATTTAGACGGATCAAAATTCCCTTGCAATGTAATGTTGTTACCTGTCATCTCCCGTGCCATTTGTGGCGTAATACTCCAGTCAATACCTATGCCGGAAGCGGAACTCTTACTTAATTCAGGCAGCGCGTACCAGCTACCTTTGGGGAATAATATCACCGGCGCATATTCGCTCAAGGCATCAGCTATCTGCACAAGGTATGGCTGTGCAAATAATTTAAAATCAGCCGGGCTAAGCATACCGCTCCAGCTATCAAAAACCTGCACAAGGTCTGCTCCTGCTTTTACCTGCGCCTTTAAATATTTTATAGTTACGTCAGTGATCTTCTGCAATAATGTATGAGCCAGGTCAGGTTGTGTAAAACAGAATTGTTTTGCCTTATCGAAAGTTTTACTGCCCTTGCCCTCTACCATGTAGCATAGCAACGTCCAGGGAGCGCCGGCAAAGCCGATCAATGGCACACGCCCGTTCAGCTCTTTCTTAGTTAAAGATAATGCCTGCATCACATATCCTAATCTTGCTTCTACCTCATCTGTAATAAGGGCGTCTATATCCGCTTTGGTTTTAATCACACTGGGCAGCAGCGGCCCCCTGCCTTCTTCCAGCAGTACGGTCAAACCCATAGCCTGTGGTATTACCAATATATCCGAAAAGATAATCGCAGCGTCAACGCCTACCTGGTTTACCGGTTGCAGCGTGATCTCACAGGCAAGTTCAGGCGTCTGCACACGGGTAAAGAAATCATATTTCTCTCGCAGCTTAATATAATCAGGTAAATATCTGCCCGCCTGGCGCATCATCCATACCGGCGGCCTTGATACGTTCTCTCCTTTTAATGCCCTAAGCAGTAAATCATTTTTCAGTTCATTCATGATCATTTATAATTCTATGCCCTTTTTTGAAAATATTGTATAGACCGCTCTACCAGGTATTCTTTTGAAGGTAATTCACTTACGATGATCCTATTGTCCGTTTGTTCCTTTATCGCATTAGCCGTAGTACCGCCTATAGCAAACAAAACCGTACCCGCATCAATAGTATTTAAACTAAAGAAACTATTCACCCCGCTTGGGCTGAAAAACAATATTCCGTCATATTCCTTTTCTACAAACCGGGGCACCTCAATAGTTTGATACACTACAACCTCGTTAACCGCAATGCCTGATATCTCCAAAGAGTAGCTTAATGTATCTAATCGTTTATCTCCGCAAAAGAAAACCACCTCTTTCACCCCATTTTGCTTAATGATAGCTGCAAGCGCTGCCGAGTCATTAGCTATACCCCCTATCTTAGTTGTATCAAAATATTCAAGTACCGCATTTCTCGTAGCATTACCTATGCAATATATTGTCCAGTTTGGTTTGGAAAAGTATGCTTGCTCACATACGGCACGAACCGCGTTAACACTGGTAAATACTGCTGTTATGCGTTCTTTATATAATCCTTCTATTTGCTCCCTTAGATCATTTTCATCGGTAATATCCACAACCTGGATAAAAGGCACTGCATCAAGTGTAATACCTGCTTTATGCGCTTTATCTATAAGCGGCAGTTCAAGTAATACCGTACTTAATATTTGTGCTTTATTTCCCATTTCGAAAACCGTCTAATATTTCCTGTCCGCCATTTTTCAATAACTCCTGGGCAGCTATATTACCCAAACCGGGAGCAGCGGCAACAGCCACCTTTTTAGTGATCTCTTTCTTTTGCTTACCATCCGTACTCAATATATTGCCTTCAAATATTACCTGCCCTTCTTCTACTCTTGCCAATGCACTGATGGGCGTAGAACATCCGCCTGACAACGCACGCAAAAAATCGCGTTCTATCTGTGTACATAAAGCCGTATGCACATCATGAAAATGTACACAGGCCGTTAATGCGTATTTATCATCTTCCCGGCATACTACTGTAATAGCGCCCTGCGCAGGGGCCGGTAACATCCAGTCGATCTCTATTGCATTTTCCGGCCTAAGCCCAATGCGCTCTAATCCTGCTGCTGCAAATATCGCTCCCTTCCAGTCGTTTTCCTGCACCTTGCGCAGCCTCGTATTTACATTGCCTCTCAGGTTCTCTATCTCATCAGCCGGATAGCGGTTCAGCCATTGCGCCTTACGCCTTATACTACTTGTAGCTATCACCAATGAAGTATGTGCATTACGCTGTGCAATAGTTTCTGCCGCCTCATCGCTTTTAGGCACAAAAATATCTTTGTAAGATGCACGCGGCAAAACCGCAGCCTGCACTATCCCTTTAGCCATCATTGTCGGAACATCCTTCATAGAGTGTACCGCTATATCTATTTCACCATTTAGCAGGGCTATATCGAGGGCTTTTGTAAAAATACCCTGCACGCCTATTTCGTAAAGTGGAGTTTTAAGATCGGTATCACCTTCGCTTTTTATATAGACAAGTTCCGCCTTATACTCTTTATCCTGCAACAGGTCTTTTACAGTCGTAGCCTGCCATACAGCCAACTGGCTTTCGCGTGTACCTATGCGGATGGTTTTGTTCATACTTATGCTATGAATTCGTTTATGGCCTGGATATAATGGCAGCCCGGTGTATAATCACGGCGCATTTTGGTAGCGAGTGTATTGATCACCTTCTGTATCCGTTCATCGTAAGTAGCCAATTGTTCCTTACAGGAATGGTTATTATTCAGCAATGCCGGGTCAATATGAATTTCTTTCAGCTTATTTTTCACTTCCTTCAGTACCGGAACATTCCTGCGCATATCATACCACTCTTTAAAGTCAGCCACATGCTCATTGATAATAGCAACGGCCTTGGGAACCTCAGCTTTACGTTGCTGTAATGTTTCGTCTTTTATTTTAGACAGCATATCTACGTCAACGAAGGTAATACCCGGTAATTGCTTAGCCTCAACTTCTACATTCGATGGAACGGAAAGGTCAACGATCAGTTTATCTCCATAGCCTTCCAGGTGTTTCTTCAATATCACCGGGTCAGCAGCGCCTGTGGATACGATAATAATATCCGCACTTTGTAATTCACTTTCCAACGCCTCAATCGGCGCGGAATGAAGGCTTAATTCCGTAGCGAGGTCAACAGCAGTTTCTTCCGTCCTGTTTATTAAAGTAATATTATTTGTATTGAGGTAATCAACAAGGTTACGGCAGGTACTACGGCCTATTTTTCCGGTGCCAAGCAGTATGATCTTCCTGTCCTTTATATTCCCAAAAAACTCTTTTATATAATGAACGGCGGCAAACGAAACAGATACCGTACCTCCGCTTAAACCTGTATTCGTCTTGATTGCCTTTGATGCCTGCAGTACTGAATTGATCAGCCGTTCCATAAAAGCCCCTATAAAACCCTGTGCTTTTGCCTGTTTAACGGATTTTTTTATCTGCCCCAATATCTCATAATCCCCCAATATTTGTGAATCAAGCCCGGCTGCTACATGAAATAAATGCTCAATTGCCTCATTCCTGTTTTTAGTATAGGCTAATTCCGAAAAGGTGTCCGCGCTTCCCGCACATTCACTGCAAAGCAGGTCGGCCAGCTGGCTTGGACTTTCCGCAAATCCATATACTTCGGTACGGTTGCAGGTGGAAAGGATAAAAAATTCTTTAAGATTATATTGCGGGGCTATTAATAAGAGGTGGTCGTATTGATCGGTATTGATTGCGAATAAACCCCTGATGGAAGCGTCGGTCTTTTTATAATTGACCCCAATAACCCAAAAATCCTGAATATTCTGCTTGTCTTTCGTGTCCATAATGCTGATAAATATTCCGATACAAAGGTACTTTCAGAAACCGCGCCCATGCTAATTTCCGTGTCATCTGTCCGTCATTTCAGCGCCTGATAGTTGTCAGGTTTTTATGTGACCAAACTCATGTTTGACTGGATACCGATGTGCCACATATCAAAAGTGTAGCACCTCTGACTAAGCCTAAAAATAATCAGGTAACAAGCTAAAACACTACTATCATCGTCCGTGTAGCCTGCCCTGAGGAATCGAAGGGTCACTCACTTGTGCGTTCGGGGTTCTATTCCTCAACCAAGGCCGTCATTGCGTAACGCAGTAATCAGGCGGTTTTTCCGTATCTTGCATTATGTTTTCAAAATTATTCAATTGGAAAAAACAGGAAAAGGAAATTGATGATCTGCCCGTACCCGGAAATGCCAATTGGGCTTTTTTAGGCGCCGATATGCACTCCCATTTCATACCCGGTATAGATGATGGCGCTAAAACGATAGAAGATAGCCTGGCGCTCTTATGTGCTATGAAGGATATGGGTTATAATACCATCATTACTACTCCCCATGTGATGATTGATTATTATCCAAACACTACCAAAACCATTCAAAGTGGTTTACTCACTGTTCAAAATGCTTTGAAGGAAAACAATATAGACATTACATTAAAGGCTGCGGCAGAATATTATATTGATGAAAGCTTTATCCGGTTATTAGAAACTGAACCCCTTCTTACGATATTCGAAAATCAGGTTTTAGTAGAATGTTCCATGTTATATGAACCCCCGATGTTGCTTGATGTTATTTTTAAAATGCAAAGCAACGGGTATCGCCCTGTAATAGCGCACCCGGAACGCTATTTATTTTTTCATAAAGAGGCCGCTAAATACACGCTGCTCAAAGACAGGGGCTGCCTGTTCCAGTTGAATATGTTGTCTGTTTCAGGATATTATGGGCGCAACGTAAAAATGATAGCAGATGAACTCCTCAGAAAAGGTATGTATGACTACTGCGGCAGTGATATGCATCACGAAAAGCATGCAGCGGCGTTAAAAGCCATGGCAGGCAGTAAAGATTACCATACATTTACCGCCTATTCTTTTTTAAATCACAGATTATGTTCCTGATCCGTTTGATATAAAAGATTGGAAAGCCTATTTTTGCACTTGTATTAGTTCAGGTAAAAGTAAAAACTCATCCCCCATCAGCTATCGGGACAAAAAAGTTATTTAAGTTATTTAAGCAAGTAATCAGGCATTTTAGATCATTAAATCCCCATGGAAAACGCATCATATTGCATAGGTATTATAGGATTAGGTTATGTAGGATTGCCACTGGCAGTGGAATTTAGTAAATATTACCCGGTCATAGGA
>JBIOGX010000125.1:0-5447 GCA_044448445.1 Chitinophagales bacterium | reverse complement strand
TATATAATTATTACATAATTCAAAAAATAGCAGATAACCAGCCTATTTGATAAACTCAATAATTACAATAAATCGGGAAAATTGACTTCATGAAGGAAAGCTGTCAAAATAAGGAGTTAACAAAATAAATGCTACTATAATATGAATTCGGTAGTTAAACAATTTGGTTTCATATAATTGTGTTGTGTTTTTCCCGGTTTGCTATAACACTGCCCCCTACTGGGCCAGCCAGTATTTCCGCAATAACCATTCACAAACGGCTATGAGCAAAATAAGGAAGAAGTACCATTTTCGATCCACGAGGGGTACGGTTTCGTTATTTGCCTGTATCAATGGTTTTATATGCTCATTATGGATGATGCTGTCGTAAAGTGAAGCAACATTACCGGCAGTTACAAATCCACCATTGTACTTTTTAGCAAGGCTATAAAGCAAAGGATAATCCGCTCCTGATTCCATCAGTTCCAGGGGCATACTTTCCACCACGAAACTGCCGTTGGCCGTATATGTCTTATCATTAAAAGTAGTATGCGCGCTATAAGTATAGGCGCCCCCTGCCCAGATGCCTATGTTCAAGTTATATGCACTGCCTGATCTTTCAAAGGAGAAATTTTGTTTATGCCCGATGCTATCTGATATGGTAAGTTGTACATCAGGTGTATTCACCTGTTCATTATTCGCATTAAGCATGTATGCATTCATGGATATAGCTTCCTGGTCGCTCCATACATATTTCGGCAACACAACACTAAATGGCTTCTCATTATTATTTGTCGCAAGGAAAGCTACTGTCTGGCGGATACATTCATCAATGACATTATGATCATTAAAGTTCTTGTATTCATACAACCGCCAGCGCCACAGGCCTTCACCCAATAAAATAGCAGCAGGCACACTACCCTGCTGCAATACCCACAGAGAAGTCTGCACTGCGCCTGATCTTTGCATAAATAATGCATTGGCGCCGGGCGCCAGTTGTATAGTCCCGGAACTGACCGATAGCGGGGGCATTTTATCGGTTACGGCTTGTATTTGCTGTGGTAATGTAAATGCGTTAAAAGCCACATTATAAACCGCGAGTGCATCGTGAGGCATTGCAGCCGGTATATTCGTATGCGTCAGTTGCTGCATACTGTTTATGGCGCTAAAGCCCGATTGGCTGCTTAGAATAAGCCACACCGGCTTCTTTGCAGCTAATAATTGAGGTGCGATATTATTTCTTACTGAAGGCAGCCCGTGCAGGATAATGACGTCATACCCATTTAGTGAAGCAGGAAAATTATCTGCTGTACACACAGTAACCTTATAGCTTTCGATGCCGCTTAGTGCGTCCTTTATCGCATTGACGTCTGGGTGCGGCGCTGCCGATGCAATAAGGATGTTTTTCTTTTCAGCAACCACGTCAACAAAAATATCCTTACGGTTATTCGTAGTATTTTTTTCTCCGCCGGTTTCGGGAATTGTGATGATATAATGATGAAGTCCCGCGCGACCGGCTTTAATGGTAAATGAAACCGCACGGTCATACTTATCGTTATTTACGGATACAGGCACAGATGACAGCATATTGCCGTCTTCTTTTATCGTTACGGTGTTATCATACCCTTTGCACAATTCCGCTACAATGTCTGCGCGTATCTCAAAACTACTGTTGATGGTCACGACCTTATTGGCGTAAGTCCTTGATATACGTATATCTTTTTGCCGGGCGCTGTCTCCTAACGCAACTGTATATAAAGAACTATGCAACGATAGCTGCTGATATAAAGGATTTATACCCTCGTTAAAACGCCCGTCAGATGCGAGTATTACAGCGCCCAGGTTTTGCATACCGAAAAATTCCTGTGCTCTCGACAAGGCGGCAGAAATATCTGTGGCAGATTGTTTATACCTGAAAAGGGTATCGCTTTGCACAGTATTCCCAAAACCCCATTTTACTACTTTGTATTGTTCGGATAAGCGGTTAGTAAGCGCCTCTGTATTTTTCCTGTAGTTAGCAGAGTCATTTCCCAAAGCAACTGCAACAGACCGGGAGTCATCCTGAAGGAGTAATACAATGGGCTTCTCTACTACATTTTTAGTAATAACAATTGTAGGAACCAGCACCAGTAAAAGTGTAAAAAACACCACCAGGCTACGGAGTATAGAGGTAACCCACGGAAAGGGTACTGCACGCCGCTTATCCGTTCCATACACCCAATAACCCGCTCCTGCCGATAAAACAATTGCTATTAGCCAATATATCCACTGCATCAGGGCGGCAAGCTAATCAAAAAAATACCTAATTTGAAAATTTGGGAATTGGATAATTTAAAAATTTTGTGAAATTGTGAAACAATTAGGAACGTTGACGAAATCTTCACTAAGGGATCAACCAGGTATCCTGGCGATGTATTTAGCCATTTCTTTGATCTGCTCTATTACCTGGGCATTGGTGGCTTTGCAGGCTTTTGCCTTATTGAAATAGATCTTGGCATTACGGAAATCGCGGCGTTGTATGCAAATGCCGGATAATTGCAGGTAGGCGGTGGCCGCATTATCTTTATCAGGAAGGCCTATCTTGATGGCTTTCCTGAGGTTTTCATAAGCTTCCTTAGTATTGCCTTTTTTCTGTGCTATCGCGCCAAGTTGCAGGTAAGCAGTGCCTTCATATTCTTTTTCCGGGATACCTGAGGCCAACCCTTTTCTGAGTTGCTCTTCAGCCTTATCGAGATCATCCCCCATAGAGGAAAAGTTGGACTGGAGCATGTAATATGACGACCGTATAGGTTTGTAGAGCAGATTGGGAAATTTCACCCTGCTGAGTAGCTTTTGTGCCCCTTCCATATCCCCGCTTTCCATATATCCCTGGATCAAGGTCATAGGCCCAATCATGAAGTAGGCTACAACCATAAATATGGCAACCAAAAAAGGTATCCAGGCTACCCACCACGTTACTTTAAAACCTATGAGAAAACCCAGGGCTATCAAACCAATTGCAATAGGAATACGATAAAAAACAAGTATGCGTCTGAAATTCATGTTATAAATTGGGTCGCAAATATACCTTATTTTTGGAAAGCGCGGCAAACAGGTTTGTCTGCCTGTATATTGCTATTTTTGTCGGGGAAATGTTAACACTCAACTTATCATAACTTAGAATGGATTGGTACGAAAACTGGTTTGGCTCTCCTTTTTATAAAATACTTTATCAAAACCGCGATGAGTTTGAAGCGCAGGAATTTGTAGAGCATCTCCTGGATTATTTACAACCTTCGCCTGGCAGCGCTATGCTCGATATAGCCTGTGGCGAAGGACGCTTCGCAAAACAACTTGCAGAACATGGCTTTGATGTTACAGGCATTGATATTTCGCACCCGGGTATAGAAACAGCAAAATCTTTTGAAGCGGAAAACCTGCGTTTTTTTGTGCAGGATATGCGTTTCCCGTTTTATATCAATTACTTCAGTTACGCTTTTAATTTCTTCACGAGCTTCGGCTATTTCGCACACAACCGTGATCATGCCCTCGCAGCGAGGTCATTTGCAGCAGCCTTAAAAAAGAACGGCATCCTGGTGATTGATTACCTGAATTCAGAACATGTACTATCCAACTTCGTACCGGAGGAAACTATTCAACGTGGCAGTTATATATTCAGGATTAACAGGAATTTAGAAAACAACCACATAGTAAAAGAGATCAGTTTTACAGATGCCGATAAAAAACAAAGACATTACACGGAAAGTGTTGCAGCTTTCACGCTTGCTGATTTTATAAGAATGTTCAAGCCGGCAGATATGGCGCTAATAAGCACGTTCGGCGACTACCGGTTAAACCCCTACCACCCTATTGATTCACCACGCCTGATAATGGTTTTTAAAAAGAAATATGCTTAGTGCCATCCGCGATAAACTAATCCATTGGGATTATGTTATTTGGTATTACATGAATACCCAATGGCATAATTCATTCTTAGACGCAGTAGTGCCCTTTCTCAGGAATCAATACTTCTGGGCTCCGTTATACTTATTCCTGCTATTATTCATGCCCGCTAAATTCAGGCTCAAAGGATGGATATGGTGCCTGGGGTTCCTTATCTCTTTCATACTTTCTGACCAGGTAAGCGCCACTTTTTTGAAACCATTTTTTCACCGGCTCAGGCCATGCAATAATCTCTCCCTCGCCGGCATCATTCACCTGATCGTATCCTGTGGAGGTCTGTATGGTTTTCCGTCATCACATGCGGCAAATCACTTCTCAATGGGCGTATTCAGCGCAGTTACATTAAGCAGGCGTGTAAAGTGGATATGGGCTGTTGCCATTGCGTGGGCTATAATAGTATCATGCTCACAAGTTTATGTAGGCGTACATTATCCGCTTGATGTTGCCTGCGGAGGATTAGTGGGAACCGCAATAGGTATTTGCACCGGGATATTATTTAACCGTTATTTTAATCTGGCAGAATCTCCTGTGTAATGAGTAAAATTGCTTAATGAAACCGCGGCGGCGGGGGAGGTGGTTGGCTCGCGAAGGGTGCGTAACACACTCCCCTCCTGTTTTTAGGAGGGGTGGCCTTTAGGCCGCGTGTCCCCAACGCAGTTGGTGGAGGTGGTTGACTCGCGACTACTCCTTCACCACCTTCTTCACCACCCTTTCCCCAGTCGAAGGATCAATAATCTGCAACACATACACTCCTCTCTCTAAGAATCCTATATGCACACTTTCCTTTTCAGAAGAAATAAATGTTTTATAAACTTCTCTACCAACCACATCATAAACCCTCATCTCGCTACCCGCAGCATTTTCAACAGTCAGTTCATTACTTACCGGATTCGGCCATACCTGCACATTGTCCCTGCCTGCTGTTGCTAATAGAGGTATTCCCACCACCACCTCACTACACGCGCTATCACTCCCGCAATAAGTATATACCGTAACACAAACATGATAAGTACCAGATGCAGTAAAAGTATGTACCGGGTTTAGCACTGTATCCGTGTGCCCATCTCCAAAATTCCATTTCACACTATCCATGCTGTAGGTTGTGCCGGTATAGGTATAGCTTACTGTATGGCCTGTTGCGGGAGTGTCTGTAAATGATACCACCGGCGCTCCGTGGCAGGTGGCTACAAATACAGTTACCGTATCGTAAGTAACTGTGCCGCACAGGTTCATTGCTACTATGTAGGTAGTTGTATCTAAAGGATGCACGAGTATGCGCCCGCCACTGTCTATGGGTGATACATTACCAAGTATGTACCAGTAGCACGGCATACCATCGCCATTACTGTCTTGTACGCCTATGTAGGTACTATGGCCTATAGTTAAGTTTACATCCGGCCCTGCATAAGCGTGAGCGCCTGTGGCTATTACGCTTACATCATCTACTTCGTAGTACGACCAGTAACTATAACTCACTTGTATTTTATTGGTATGTGCCGTATCAGAGAAGTTGCCTATGGTTATAT
>JBIOGX010000124.1:0-5503 GCA_044448445.1 Chitinophagales bacterium | reverse complement strand
GTAAGGCTATAACTTTCACCTATAGTACCGTAACCTGTAGCGCCAGCACCGCCTGTAGCAGGAACAAGTACCATTGAAGCCATAGCCGCGGCCTGCATTTTAGTGAACATGTGCATTGCATTATCATCAGTATAATCCATATAGCTAAGGCAGGCTATACCTATAGGCTGTGTGTTTGTGGCTCCATTCATTTTACAGCCATCATTATAAGTTCCGCCAGTGATAGTGTATACAGGATTACCATATACTGCATCTCCTTCAGGCGGCGTATCGGACAACCCATCATCAGATCCGCCGTTCCATGGACAGAGACCACCATCATCGCCCCACGGATGCCAGATCTCAAAGAAGTGGCCGGTTTCGTGGGTAAGTGTGCGGCCAAGATTGTATGGAGCAGACCATGCACCAGTACCCGGGTCTGAGCCAGTTGGGCCGGTTGTACCTAATGTGTTGTATAAAATGCAAACACCTACTTGATTAGTAGCTGTGCCTTGACTTAATGGTACAGTAAGACCTAATAAACCTACGCCCTGAAAGCAAGACCCACTACCATTCGTAAAGTTAATGCACCAAACATTATAATACTTGGTATAATCCCAGGAAGGTAATCCTGTACCTGCCCTTTTTGCGTCAGGGAACGCCCAGCAAACACTGTCAAATCCAGCATCTGTGAGTGTATTACCTGAAATAATTTTTACTTCATAGCCTGGAGAGCAGTTACCGCTTGGGTCTTTTCGGGCAAGACCAAAACTAATACCGGGGTTTCCGTATAATGATTTCCAACCTGAAGGTATCAAAGTGGAATCAGCATTGTGTTTATTGAAATCACGGTTAAGTACCACTATCTGTGAGTCGCAACGTTTGATAATACCTGCTGTACCTCCTAAATTATTGAATTGCGCTGAATCAACGATGATATGAAAGATCACAGGCACAGCAGATATTGTTGTTGTCTTTTCAAGCGTTCCTGATGCCTTCAGTTGCAGATAATAATCAGCGGCAGCTTGTAAAGATGCTTTCTGATCCTCAAATTTTTGCGCCCATGAAGGGTCTTGAGCAATCATTGCATCATGTAGTGCATGCATGCCGCATTTTTCAGGACGTTGTGTTTGGGCTGACATCTGCGGCGCCCAAAACACAAATGCGCCCGCCATCATTAGTAAAATCTTCTTCATTGTATTTTTTGTGAAAATTGAAGGAATTAGTTAAAACCAAAATTAATGAATATATGTGATTTTAGCAAAAAAAGTTTTATAAAGGTTCGCTATATATTGTTAGACAATATTTATTTAGAATGGTTTAAACATAAATAAAAATTATTATTTCTTCTTTCTGCTGTTAATTTCATCACGTATATTAATGGCCCGAACATAATCTTCCTGTTCCAATACTTTTTGCAGCAATTTATTCAGTTCTTCAAGGTTCATGCTCTTCATATCCACATTGGGGACTTCCTTATTACCTGCCGGGATGGCGCCGGGCTTGTTTTCAGCTTCGGGTTCGCTGGTGGGTTCAGCTTGTTCGAGGTAAAGGCCTGCGGTTTCGAGGATATTTTCATAAGTGTATATCTTGCTATTAGACCTGACAGCCATAGCGAGTGCATCAGAGGTGCGGGAGTCTATTTCAATATTTTCACCATCATGGCGGCATATCAGTTTGGCAAAAAATATACCTTCTTCAAGTTTGTAGATAATAACTTCTTTAAGCTCTATTCCGAAGGTGGTCATAAAATTAGCAAACAGGTCGTGGGTGAGCGGGCGGCTTGGCTGCATGCGCTCGAGTGCGACAGCAATTGCCTGTGCTTCAAAACCTCCTATAACTATCGGCAAGCGGCGAAGCCCATCCACCTCACCAAGCACTACAGCGTAAGAATGTGTTTGTGTTATACTGTGAGATAAAGCTACAATTTCAAGTTCTATCTTTTTCAAGTTCTGTCTTTTTCATTATCTATAAAAGCTCTCTTGTCCAATTATGTTGTGAAGGTAATAATTTTTATAAAATCCATACCGTCAAAATCGGCTAAATTAGGATTTGAGATGTTTAAAATCACCCCAGAGGGGTGAAAGCTTTGTAGAATATTATGTTATTATATTTCCACACCCCGATTTATCGGGGTAACTTATTTCAAAAAATGGGAATTACTCTATAAATTGTCTGCCAAAAATATTGATTATGCCCAATACTAATACACAACTTTATATTCATTGTGTCTTTGCCGTAAAATACCGAGCGGCAATGCTAAATGTTGCATGGGATGAAAGGCTGCGCTTGTATATTTCAGCTATTACACAGAACCATGGCCACAAAATGCTTGCCATAAATAATATGCCTGATCATCTTCACTTTTTTGTCGGACTAAATCCAACGCAATCCATTTCAGATATGCTACGCATAGTAAAAAGCGAATCTTCAGTATGGATAAACCAGGAAAAGTTTACAAAAAATAAATTTAATTGGCAGGATGGTTACGGTGCATTTAGCCATTCCAGATCTCAAGTCAATAAGGTGGTACAATATATTCACAACCAGCAGGAACATCATCATAAGATTACTTTTCTTGAGGAATACAAAAAAATGCTAAAGGACTTTGAAATTAATTACGATGAGCGGTACATTTTCAAACTGCCTGCCTGACTGCCGTTAGGCAGGTTGAATAATCGCGGGTAGTAGCCCCAATAAATCGGGGCGAAAATGATTGAACATGTTTTCTACAAAGCTAAAACACCTAACGGTGTTATCCATATACCTGCGCCTCAAAATGTAATTTTGCTAAAAAAGGGTAGGGGCTTCTGGCGCTCCGGTATCATCTACCGCTTCTGATATCAATGAAACTTCTTTCAGGTCATCACCTGCCAAAAACGACCCTACCGTTTTCCACCCGGTAATATCCACTGTTTCATGCAGGGCAACAGTTTCTTCCTTCCAGTCCGTCTTTTTCTTACCTTTTCTTACTATTACCACAGGTTCCTGTTGGGTGGTTACCAGCTCGAGGTAATTGCCGGTGCCCTCTTTTATGAAGGTGTACTTACTTTTCAGCGTCTGGCTTTCTATCAGGAACCGTTTTACATTAAACTGTTTTGATTTTGCGTCATAATAGATGGCCGTAATTACCTTTTCGGGGTGGAACTTCTCTATCAGTATCACATTGTCGGCATCATAACGGTTGGTGATGTCAAAGCCGGTTACTTCGTAAGTGCCGTCTTTATAGAAAACGATAATACGGTCTTTCTCATCAAACCTCCCCAGCAACATGCCATGGCCATCCTTGTTTAGCCTGCCTACACTGTCGTCATACCATATTTGCGGGGCCGAAAGGGTAGAGCGTCCCTTTTCTTTGAATTTCACATTCTTTACCGGGTACTTGGTAACCTGGTTGCCTATCGCGCCCCTGCTTTTTATTTCCAGTTCTTCAAAATAATAATCAAAAACCTTTGTGCGCGCTTTACTGTCAGGAAACAGGGTAACAGTTACCACTTCAGCCTCTCCGTTAGGGTTCACTGAGAAATATTGCACCTTACTTCCGGCATTTCCTTTGGTAAGGTCATACTCCTTATCCCGCGTAACCCCGGTCACGTTAAACCGTTTAACATAAGTTATACCGGTCTTGCCGTCCATGTACATCATATTATAGGTAGTGCGCTCGTCATTTTTCTGGAATATGGCAATGTGCCTTATATCTTTCCCCACAAAGGTTTTATCAGCTACTTTCGTAACCAGCATTTTCCCATCCTTGCGGAATACAATGATGTTGTCAATATCCGAGCAGTCAAATGCAAACTCGTCTTTTTTTAGACCTGTACCTATAAAGCCTTCTTTATAGTTCACATAGAGTTTGGTATTAGCTATAGCTGCTGTATTGGCGTTAATATTTTCAAACGGGCGTATTTCGGTTTTGCGCTCCCTGCCCTTGCCATACTTTTTCAGCAGGTTCTCATAGTAGTGTATAGCGTAATCATTGAGGTTGGCTATATTATTCTTTACTTCGGCTATATCCGCTTCCACGCCCTTTATATGCTCATCAGCCTTGAAAGTATCGAACTTGGATATGCGTTTGATGCGTATTTCCGTTAGCCTTATAATATCCTCCTGGGTTACCGGACGGCGCAATTTCTTTTTGTAAGGTTTTAAGCCGTCGTCTATTGCTTTCAGCACGCCTTCCCAGGTTGTTTGCTCTTCTATGTCGCGGTAGATGCGCTTTTCAATAAATATCTTTTCGAGTGAAGAATAGTGCCAGTCTTCATCCAGTTCTCCCAGCTTTATTTCCAGTTCCCGCAGCAATAATTTTTTGGTGTGGTCAACCGAGTACTTGAGCAAGTCGCTTGCGCCTACAAAGTTAGGCTTATCTGCAATGATGATACAGGCATTTGGCGATATGGATACTTCACAATCTGTAAAGGCGTATAGCGCGTCAATGGTCTGGCTGGTAGATACCCCGGCAGCTAACTGGATGGTGAGTTCTACTTCTTTTGCGGTGTTGTCGGTTACACTTTTTATTTTTATTTTTCCGCTGTCATTCGCTTTAAGGATACTGTCCACAAGCTGTGTAGTGGTGATGCTGTATGGCACGTCTTTGATAGCAATGGTCTTTTTATCCACTTCTTCTATACGGGCGCGAACACGCACTTTGCCGCCGCGTGCGCCGTCGTTGTAGTTACTTACGTCTATCATCCCGCCGGTCATAAAATCGGGGAATAGCTCAAACTTCTTCCCTTTCAGGTGTTTTATGGCGCTATCTATCAGCTCACAAAAATTGTGAGGGAGTATTTTAGTACTCAGCCCCACAGCAATGCCTTCCGTGCCCTGCGCCAGCAGCAGCGGAAACTTCATAGGCAGTGTTACAGGCTCATTCTTGCGGCCGTCATAACTCAGTTGCCATTCCGTTGTTTTTGCGTTAAAAGCTACTTCCAGCGCGAATTTCGATAGCCGTGCCTCGATGTACCTTGCCGCCGCCGCCCCATCTCCTGTGCGCACATCGCCCCAGTTACCCTGTGTTTCTATCAGCAGGTCTTTTTGCCCAAGGCCCACAATAGCATCGCCTATGGAAGCATCCCCGTGGGGATGGTACTGCATGCTCTGGCCTATAATGTTGGCTACCTTGTTAAAGCGGCCATCATCCATTTCCTTCATAGCATGGAGTATGCGCCGCTGCACGGGTTTCAGGCCGTCTTCAACTGCCGGAACCGCGCGCTCCAGTATTACATAGCTGGCATAGTCCAGAAACCAGCTTTCATACATTTCATTTATCATTACCGCGCCCTGCCCGGCAAATTCATTCTTTTCGTCCATTAATGATCCCACTCAAAATAGTATTGACTGCAAAAATATTGATACAGAACTAACATGGGATAATTTTTTTTACACATTGCCGTATAAGTGAAGATGATTAAATAAAATCCATCAAGTTTAATGATTATGTTTCTTTTGTGCGAGGCGTCCCAACAATTGTCGGGACGAATAATGAATTATTTAAGGCTTTTGCAACGAAGCACAAATGGAACAGAGT
>JBIOGX010000123.1:0-5536 GCA_044448445.1 Chitinophagales bacterium | reverse complement strand
GGTATAATTTTGCCACATTAATTTTTACAGTACATTTATTAGGTCAACTTTTCTAAGATTACCTTATGAAACGACCATGCTAAAGCTGAAATATAGCAGACAGAGGAATGAAAATCCTGCTGCCGAACAAGTAATGAAGCTAAATGGGAGTTCCATCCGGCAATTGAAAAGACAAAAAATATTCAGATGAAAACATTATCCCGTTCATCGTTCTGCGTGGCTGTTACAGCGCTTAGTTTATCACTATTGCTTTGCTGTAGCAAGAAGACATTCAAATCAGGCATAGGCCTTTATAGTATTAAACAATATCATTGTTATACGATATCATCACCTGGAGATACAACAAAGCTGGCAGATGCACATATAAGCACTATTGCAATGAACAATAATTATTTATCATGGAATGGCATTACTTTTCAAATGTATTCCAGTAATGATTCATTGGCGACGTATATAAATGATTCATTAGTAAGCGGAACGACTAAAACCCTTTATACGCTGCAATATTTTTCCAAAACCGACAAAGTAGTTGTTGTAGGTAATACAACAAATAAATTTTGGCGTTCGTTTTAAGTAAATTTACCACATCAATAACTCGCGGATCCTGGCTGCAACTTTATCTGCATTGGGGAGCATAGCGGCTTCCAGCCCCATATTCATGGGTACGGCGGGCAGGTCGAGTGCGCCTATGGTTTGAACGGGAGCGTCTAACTGCCGGAAGCAGTTTTGAGCTATACGCCCGGCAAGCGCTTCACAGAAAGAATTACGCAGTTGTTCTTCGGTAAGCACAATACATTTGCCATGTTTCCTGACTGTATTGTAAATGAGGTCTTCGTCGAGCGGGTATATGGTGCGGATATCTATTATTTCCACCTGGCCGGGAAATTGTTTTGCAGCGTTTTTAGCCCAGTAAACGCCCATGCCGTAGGTGATGATACACAAAGTCTCGCCATTGTCTATCGCTTCCTCTGAGGCCTCCAATACAACAGCGCCTTTGCCCAAAGGAAGAATATAATCTCTGCCCGGCTCTATGGTCTTTGCTTCTTCGGTGCCGGGCACCTTGCTCCAGTAGAGTCCCTTATGCTCCAGCATGACTACCGGATTGCCATCCAGGAAGGCTGCTTTTATAAGCCCTTTTAGATCGGCGGCATTACATGGATATGCTATTTTTATACCTTTTATAGTGGCGAGGGTGCTTTCCACGCTGCCGCTATGATAAGGGCCACCGCCGCCATACGCCCCGATGGGCACGCGTAGTATCATAGATACGGGGAACTTGCCGCAAGTGAGGTAACATGATTTGCTGATCTCGGTTACCAACTGGTTCAGCGCGGGGTATATGTAGTCGGCAAACTGCACTTCTACAATGGGTTTTAGCCCGGCCGCATTCATACCTGCGGCAGAGCCTACAATATAAGCCTCCTGGATAGCCATATTGAATACACGGTTGTCGCCAAACTCATCGGCAAGGGTAGCGGCTTCACGGAACACGCCACCCAAGCGCTTGCCTACGTCCTGCCCGTAAAACAGCGCTTCGGGGTAGTCCTGCAATATTTCTTTTATGGCATGGAGCGCGGCATCCACCATTACTACCTTTTCGCCCCCCTTTGGAGCGCGATCTCCTTTTTCAATGGTAACGGAAGTGGGGACATATACGTGGTCTGCAACGGTAGCCGGATCAGGATCAGGGGATGCTACGGCAGCGTCAAACTCGCTTTGCGCAAATACTGTTGCTTCTTCTTCTATTTTCTGAAGTTCAGTTTCAGTAATGATTTTTTGCTCGATCAGCAGCTTCTTTAGCTTGGGGCCGGGATCATCCAAAGTATGTTTTGCAAGGTCTTCGGGAGTGCGGTACCATTCTTTTCTTACACCCGAAGTATGGTGGCCGAGCAGTGGAACTTTTGCATGTACTAATATAGGCTTCCGGTGTTTACGCACCCATTCTATGGTATATTCCATAGTGTTGTATGAATCTGTAAAATCACTTCCGTTCAGCCGCACGCGTTCCAGGCCTTTAAATCCTGCTGCGAATTCGTAGGCATCCATGGCGCGCGCCTCATCGCTGCTTACCGATATGCTCCAATCATTGTCCTGTACAAGGTAAATGATAGGCAACTGGTGTAAGACCGCAAACTGGAAAGCTTCGCTTACCTCGCCCTCGGTAACACTGCCATCACCGAGTGAACATATAGTAACAGGCGGGATAGGGTAGTGGGATAGTTTTTGTTTTTCCCTGTATTGTATTCCCTGCGCTATGCCGGTGGTGGGGATCACCTGCATACCGGTTGCGCTGCTCTGGTGTATGATGTGCGGGAACCCTTCCCTGAGGCTGTTTGGGTGATTGTAATAAGCCCGCCCGCCGGTAAAGGGGTCGGCACCTTTTGCCAGCAGTTGCAGCATTAGTTCATAAGGCCGGTAGCCCATACCGAGCATGAGGCTTTCGTCGCGATAATAGGGACTGACAAAATCGCATGGTTTTAACAGGAAACCGGTGGCTAATTGTATAGCTTCATGGCCGCGGGAGGTGCTATGTACGTATTTACATATCTGCCTGTTCGCATCATAAATTCCCGCCATAGCTTTGGCGGTCATCATCAGCCGGTATGCTTTTAACAATAGTTCTTTAGAGAGCATGAATCGCGTTTCCCTTGTAAGGCTCGCAAAAGTAAGTTAAAAGGTTAATAGGTTAAAGGGGCAAAGGGTTAAAAAGTGAAAAGGTTAAAAGGTTAAAAGGTTGGCGGTTTGGGGGTAAATTATATACTTATACAGTAATATTGCCGTTATTGATCAATGTTTTTCTGTTTATTAATTTCCATTAGTGAATAGAAGGTTTATTTTTGTTTCGTTAAAAGGCATATTATGCAATTTGATTTTAAGAAAATAAGGATAGATATTATTGCCATTGTCGGTTTCGCTGTGCTGTCATTGGTTTATTGTTACCCGCAGTTGCAGGGCAAAAAGCTGCAACAAAGCGATAATATACATTGGCAGGCTATGGCAAGGGAAGCTTTGGCCTACCATGATTCAACCGGGAAAGATGTGCTTTGGTCGAATAGTATGTTTGGCGGGATGCCTACCTATACCACTTATATAGGCGCTGCCAATACCAATTATGCAGCGTATGTACAGGTATTCTTACAAACAGTGGGGAAACCAGCCTATTTTTTCTTTATAGCTATGCTGTGCTTTTATCTGCTCATGCGGGTATTAGGAGTAAATAAATGGCTGGGAATAGTCGGTGCGCTTGCGTATGCTTTTGCTACCTTTAATTCTATAATTATTGCAGCAGGCCACGAAACCCAAATGCTTACCCTTGGTTATTTGCCGGCTGCTCTTGCCGGCCTGTACCTGATTTTTAAAGGAAATTGGCTGACCGGGGCTGCGCTTTTTGGGGTCATTATGTGCCTGATATTTACTAATAATCACTTCCAGGTCATTTACTACATGTTTATCATGTTTTTCTGTTTCGGTGTAGCGATGTTGTTTATCGCGATCAAAGAAGGAAAAGTAAAACAGTTTTTTATATCCGCAGTAATAGCTGCTATGGCAGGCATTATAGGAATAGGGCCAAGCGTACCTTCTATGTTGACATCCTCAGAGTATGCCAAAGAAACTATGAGAGGTGGCTCCAGCGAACTTTCAGGGCATGATAAAAAAACGAATGGCGGGCTTGACAAAGAATATGCGTTTAGGTGGAGCAACGGCATAGGTGAAACGTTTTGCATTATGATCCCATACCTATATGGCGGAGGAGGTAATGAATCGGCGGATAAAGCGCCAAAAACTCTGGAAGCAATTGGCGGCAATGCCGAATCACTTCCATTGTACTGGGGGCCGCAACCATGGCTTAACGGCCCTATTTATTTTGGCGCTGCTATATGTTTCCTCTTTGTTTTAGGACTGATGACCGTCCGATCTCCGCACAAATGGTGGATTCTTGCTGTATCTGTTATATGCATTGTTTTATCGTGGGGCAAAAATTTCGATGCGGTTAACTACTTCCTTTTTGACCATCTTCCCATGCTCAATAAATTCAGGACCGTATCAATGGCGTTGGTAATACCACAGTTTTTGTTCCCATTATTGGGTGTGTGGGCTGTGCAGGAAGTTATGGAGCAGAAAAATGATCCTAATATATGGAAACAAATAAAAATAGCAGCAGGTATAACAGCAGGCTTGTGTGTCCTGCTTGGTGTAGGTGGCAGTGTGTTTTTTAATTTCACAGGAGGAGGAGATGCCCAGTTTCAGCCGGAAATGGTGAAATTACTGAAAGAGGACAGGGCTTCGCTTGCCATGAGCAGCGGTTTAAAGAGCGCTATATATATACTGTTAACAGCCGCGCTTTTGTGGGCATTTATCAAGGACAAAATAAAACCTGTAGTACTGATTATTGGTATTGGGTTGATATTTGCTATAGACCTAATACCTGTAGCTCACGATTACCTGAACGATAAGAACTTTGTAGATGCTTCTGAATATGAAGCGATATTTGAACCAAGAGATGTAGATAAACAGATATTGAGAGACCGGGATCCTTATTATAGGGTTCTGGATCTTACCAGGGACCCTTATAATGATGCGATGCCTGCTTATTTCCATAAATGTGTAGGTGGTTATCACCCCGCTAAAATGGAAATGTATCAAGACCTTATAGACAGGCAGATGAGCAAGGGCTTCAATGGGGCCGTGCTGAATATGCTTAACACCAAGTACATTATTGTTGGCGGGCAGAAAAGGCCACCAGGCCTCTTTCCAAACCCTACCGCATGTGGCAACGCCTGGTTTGTGGACGAAGTAAAGTGGGCTAATACCGCAGATGAAGAAATGAATGGGTTGAATGCACCGCAATTACAGGATACCGTTACCATGCCAAATGCCTTTGATCCGAAAAAGACAGCGGTAATGCGCGCTACGTTCAAAAATGATATGGGCAATTATACTTTTGGCAAGGATAGCGCTGCAAGTATAAAACTCACCAAATATGGTCTTGACGACCTGTCGTTCGTATCGAAAAATTCAAAAGATGGATTGGCAGTATTCTCTGATATTTATTATTCAAAAGGATGGAAAGCATATATGGACGGAAAGGAAACGCCCATAATGAAAGCGGATTATGTGCTGCGGGCTATTAAGATACCGGCCGGTAATCATAGCATAGAATTCCACTTCAGGCCAACAAGTTTCTATACCGGGCAAAAGGTAGCCATGCTGAGCAGTATATTGCTGATAGGGTTAAGCTTAGTTGCATTTTATCCCTTGGTAAAGAAAAATTCAAATCCGGAACAAAAGAAAGTATGAGCAACGGGCGGGCATATCAGATAAAAGACCTTTTTCGTATGAGAAGGGAAATGAGCGCCGGCTTTTATTTTACGGATTTTATCTTCAGAAAAATACTGCGGCAGAATGTCGGTGTAAAATGGGCGGTGCATCATACCAGTACCATTCACAACCCTGAGAAAATAATAAGAGGAAAGGATGTATATCCGGGGGACTCTCCCGGTGTGTATATTAATGCAACCAATGGGGTATCGGTAGG
>JBIOGX010000122.1:0-5606 GCA_044448445.1 Chitinophagales bacterium | reverse complement strand
TCGTTACAAATTGTTTATCAGTTAAAGTAGCCATTATTCGAAATTGCCTACTAATAATTCTTCTAACTATTATTCTTTCACCAGTAAAATAATCATAAGAACTTGGCCTTTCTTTAAGGTTGTCGCCATATTTTATGTAGCAGTATTTATCGGATTCAATGAAATATCTGTCTATTTTTCCGACAAAAATTGGCTTGTATGTATTATTGAGGGCAGCAGTTGCATAGTCTTCATCATTAGCTAAAATACCTCTGATAGAATCTGTAATTTCACCAATCTTAAATTTGAATTTATTTATTTTTTTAGTGAGCGCCCTTGAAATAGGATTGAAAATTATTTTTAAATCATTTTCAGTTGCCCATTCTTCTTTTCTAAGAACCAATTTATTTATAGAATTTAAACGTGGAAAATCGATTTTTTCTTTTGGCTCAAATTCATAAACATATGAGGTGGTTGCATTTTTATTTTTTGAAAATATGTATATCCCCGTATCAACATATGCATCTGCAAATATGTCATAAGGTAATGTTACTCCTAATTCAAGATGGGAATCGTTACAAATAAGTTTTCTAGTAGAAAAATATTTATCTCCGGTCAGCCAAAAAATTGGAATAATTAGAGATACATAACCAGAATCCTTTGTGAGTTTAATCCCTTTCTCAATAAAAATGGTATAAATATCATCTATTGAGGAATAAATGTTGGCAAAAAACGTTTTTTCAGTTTGATTAAATTTTATACCGTATGGTGGGTTCCCAATCACAACATCGAACCCTATAAAATTTCCGCCATTATCCAGCACTTCGGGAAATTCAAAACGCCATTCAAAAGCGTTTGCATATATTTTATTGTCTTTTACATCTTGTATATCAGATTCTATTTTTTCAATTTCTTTATTGATCCTCTCCACCTGGAGTTTCCATTGAAAACTTGTAACCACATCCGCATCAAATAGTTTTGTTTGTGTAAGTTTTAATAACTGATTGCGTTTGTTAAGTAATTTGATAAACAAGGGGTCTTTCCGGGTAATCTCACTTGTAAAATCTTTTTTTATAGTTTCAATTAAATCTTCCATCTCCCTCTTTTGTTCCTTAGTTTCCGCTTCTCTATAGGTTTGTACTGCTATTTTGTAGGTATCTATATTCCATTTGCTTTTTTTCAAAGCATCTTTTATATCGGCATCGAGGACAAAGCGGCTGATGAGTGAGTTGCCGCATTTTATATTGATGTCTATGTTGGGGAGGGTTTCCAGCTCTGTAAAATTGCTGCCTTCTGTATAGTAGGCGTTCTTTAACAGTTCTATCCACAGGCGCAGGCGACAAATTTTTACGGAATTGGGGTTAATGTCCACCCCAAAGAGGCAGTTCTCAATAATGGTTTCTTTTTCGTGAAAAAGGCTCTCCTGAATACGCTGGCTTTCTTTGTTCCGCGGGTTGTAGTCAAGCAGGTTGCCATCTTCATCAGTAACAACCAGCTCATCATTTACCACTTCCACATGATAGTCGCGCAGGGTTTTTCCATGCCTGTCTAAAAGTATATGCAGCTCGCTTTTTATGGCAATCACTTCATTGAGGGCGGAAACGAGAAAGTGGCCGGAACCTACTGCGGGATCGCAAATCTTCAGGCTGTTGATAATGGTATTGGCTTCTTTCTTGTCTGTAATCTTATCGTATAGCTGCTCTATGGTTTCACATTGCCAGCCTTTGGCTTCATTAAATTTTTGCAGTACGGCGCGGCGAATGGTTTCGCGGCACATATACATGGTAACAAAGCCGGGCGTGAAGAACGAACCATCTTTATAGCCGTTTATCTTTTCAAAGATCAGCCCCAGCACAGCCGCATTGATGAGGTTTTTATTTTCTTCCTGTATTTCTTCGCCGCCATCGGAACTGAAATCGTAGGCATCAAGAAAGTCGAACAGGTATTGCAGGGTTTGCAGCTTATTTGTTTTCTTTTTGCCTGCTTCATTTTTCAGCACGGTACCAGGGGCTATGGGTAATTCGAGCCTGTTATCGAGCGCACCTATTTCAATGGTCTGCCTTTCGAGGGGGGTACGGTCGAACAGGGAACTGTTGAGGTAGGGAATTTTGCTGAATTTTTCTTTTAAGTGGTCATGCCTGTTGCCCGCCCGCTCGGCAAGTACCTGGAAAAACAGGTTATTCAGTTCGTCATAATCAAAGACGACTTTAGTATTGAGGAAAAGATAGTCTTTATTGCCTTTGTGATAGGTGACCAACTGGCCTTCAAGCAACTTTATAAACAATACCCTGTTTATCCATGTAATGCACAATTCGAGCGCTACATTGAATAGCTGTTCTTTGCGTGCAGCGCCATAAGCGGATAGATTAGTGATATTGCGCAGACAGTCTTTATCTTCCAGCTTCATTATAGCGCTTTCCAACAATGACGCGGTGTCCGGCTTTTCTTTTCTTTGTATCAGTTTTTTGCCACCATCCTTTACTTCTTCAAGGCCAATAATGTGCAATAGTTCCGCATAGAATTTTGTATCGAGTGAATTGCTATCGTTTGCAAAGGGTTGTTTAAGCAGATGGGCAGGGGATAGCAGTTTGTATAAGGCAATGAGTTTATTGTCGTCTTTCTTATTGTCATTGCGGACAATTTTTTCATAATCTCTGAAATCGAAATGGGTGCAGGGGATGGGTTCGGTTAACTCATCGAGAAAGGGTTTTGCGAGGCTATCGAAAAAGAATTTGGTGTCTTTGCCGCTGTGCTTATAATTCTCGTATTCTTTTTTTAGCCGGCTACGATAGATATTTTTTTCGAACCAGGCTTCATCGAAAATATACCATTCCAAAATATTGGTAATAACGAGGCGTTTTACTTCGACCTGGTTTTCATCAACCCGCTCACGCAAATAATATAGCATAAGCTCGTGCATGGCCTTTTTGTTAGGCTTTGCCGCGCTTATCATTTCAGACTGATTGGAAGGGCTTTTAACTTCGATAATAACACCAACTGTATCGGAGGTGGTTTTGCCGTTGTGGATAACGAAGTCGGTACGGCCTTTTGTATTTATCTCGTAGCGGTCTTTGTACCAGATGTCTTTAAGAAAATCAGCAACGGGGTATTTATGATGTTCCTCGCTTTCCTCGTTATCAATTTTTGATAAAAGGGTTATGAGGTTAGTTTTGAAGGTTTCAATATCATTGCGGCTTACCTTTTCTTTGAGGTATGCTTTATTGAGCGATTTGTTGGGCGGCAGTAGTTGTAATTTCATTTAAGATGTGAAAATAGGCATTAAAGTTTATTTATTCAGGGTTATGGTAGTTGTGAGGTTCAAGTGAATACGCTTGAAGCTATAAGAAGGTTTAATTATCATTCATCACGAATTGTTGCACGCCTGACGGGGTGCATGTGGTGTGTGGGTGTATGTGGCGCTACAAAGCGGTAACCCGCCGCGGCGGGTTATGACATGTTGTGTGAATGCCAGTCACAGACCTGCCAATCGGCAGACAGGCTGGTAGAATTGCTTAGACACAAGTAGACTATACTACATAGCCAACGCCGCATACTTGCGCCAGCGTTGATGGGGCGCTTATTTGCGGGAGGCAGTTCCCTGATGGGGCAGAGTGCAAATGCTCAGGGGATTGCCACGTCGCGCCCACGCACATATCCTTCGGCGGGGCTCAGGATGACAGGGCATGCTCCTCGCAATGACGACTTCGATGGTACTTTATTTGTGTGAGATAATTGTTGCACCGCCTGACGGGTGCGTGTGGCGGTGGGTGGTCTTGTGGCTATAAACATGGCATCCGCCGCGGCGGAGGTGCTTTTATTACGTGAGGTTGCTTCGTACCTCGCAATGACCCTTGTGGTTTTTGGTTGCACCCTTACGGGGTGCGTGTTGTGGGGTTGTACGTGGTGCTACAAAGCGGTAACCCCTAACGGGGTATAACGTGTAGTTACATAATGTTGCAACCGCCGCGGTGGCGGGCGTGTGGTAGGTAGCTCGGCAGGCTCGCTATGACAAGGCTATAAACATGGCACCACCTGACGGGGTGCGTGTGGTGGGGGGGCGTGGTGCTACAAAGCGGTAACCCCTAATGGGGTATTACATGGGGGCGAAGCAAGCTCAAAGTTAAGTTCTACAATATCCCGTTGCTGTACATTCATTATAAATATTTGGCGATAGCTTTATTCTTCTTTTTAACAATAGCTGATTTAATATTTTCATGTTCCTGTAAAGCTGCGATCATTTCTTTGCGTTTATTTATTGAAAACACTTTCTTTACAAAATTCATAGAAGAAAGCATTGCAGAAAGTTCTTTCGCCTTAGCGGTGGATTCAATTTCTACGATTAGTGTTTGCATGGATAAATTTCTTTAAAATTAATTTCTTTTGTCAGGCAAAGTTAAACATAAACTAATAAATGTGGTGGAATGTGATTGGACTGTGGTGGAAATGTAGCGAATGTGAGTGATGTTGAAGAATTGAGGTAAAAGCATTAATATTAAGGCTGTATTCTAAATTAATGGTTTAATGCTTTTTGAGGGAAAATTTACGAAAGACGGTTTTGATAACCGCATCACACAATTATTTGGTACGAAGTATCCGATCATCCAGGCAGGAATGATATGGGCTTCCGGGTGGAAACTGGCGGCTGCTGTGAGCAATGCAGGCGGCCTGGGTATTATTGGCGCGGGCAGCATGTATCCTGATGTACTCAGGGAGCATGTGCAAAAATGCAAGCTGGCTACGAACAAACCTTTTGCAGTAAACCTGCCATTAATCTACCCGGACATTGATAAGCATGTGGCGACTGTGATTGAAGAAAAAGTGCCGATTGTATTTACATCTGCAGGGAATCCTAAAACATGGACAGCAAAACTGAAAGAGCATGGGATAATTGTTGTCCAGGTAGTTTCGAGCGCAAAATTTGCAAAGAAAAGTGAGGAGGCAGGGGTGGACGCTGTAGTTGCAGAGGGCTTTGAAGCCGGCGGGCACAACGGGCGCGAAGAAACAACTACGCTATGCCTGGTGCCCGCAGCAAGAAATGCAATAAATATTCCACTGATAGCGGCAGGGGGTATAGCCACCGGCAGAGCTATGTATGCCATGATGGCCTTAGGCGCGGAAGGGGTGCAAATGGGCAGCAGGTTTGTATGTACAAATGAGGCGTCGAGCCACCGGGCATTTAAAGAAGCTGTTGTAGGCATAAGCGAAGGCGAAACGATAGTAGCGTTAAAAAAACTAACTCCTGTAAGGATGATCAAAAACCAATTTTATCAAAAAGTGCAGGAAGCTGAAAATACCTGTGCTTCCGTTGCTGAATTGGAAACTCTTTTAGGCCGCGCCCGTGCAAAACAGGGCATGTTTGAAGGCGACCTTCAGGAAGGTGAATTGGAAATAGGCCAGGTGAGCAGTATGATAAGAGAGATAAAATCTGCAAGTGATGTAGTAAATGAAGTATGGGAAGAGTTTAAGCAGACCGCCAGGGAACCTTTTAGATTTTAATAAATACGCACATTTCACCAACCTTAGCATGAAATTGATATGTCTTTATCTATTTTGTTACATAGGTTAGTTATAACTGTATGTAAGTAATTAACCCGAACTATGTATTATTTTTACTAATAATATTGGTG
>JBIOGX010000121.1:0-5665 GCA_044448445.1 Chitinophagales bacterium | reverse complement strand
GGGCTACACTACAGCTACCCCTGTGCAGGAACAAGTGATACCCTTCGTATTAGCCGGCAAAGACATTATTGCCGCGGCGCAGACAGGTACGGGTAAAACGGCGGCTTTTTTATTACCAATAGTTCATAAACTAATTACACAACATCACGATACCCATAAGATCAATGCGATGGTCATTGTGCCCACACGTGAGCTGGCCGTGCAGATATGCCAGGCGCTGGAGGGTATCTCTTATTTTACTCCCGTGAGTTTTATTGCTGTTTATGGCGGCACCGGCGGCGCTTTATTCGCCAATGAGAAGAAAGCCCTCACCTCAGGGGTGGATATTGTTATCTGCACGCCGGGGCGTATGATCTCTCACCTCAATATGGGGTATGTTAAATTAGACGCCCTTAAATACCTCATTCTCGATGAAGCCGACCGTATGCTCGACATGGGGTTTTATGATGACATTATCAAGATACTTTCTTACATGCCCAAGCACAGGCAGAACCTTTTGTTTTCGGCAACCATGCCCCCTGCCATCAGGAAACTCGCTAAAACCATGCTGCATGACCCAGCGGAGGTAAATATTGCCATTTCCAAACCACCGGAACAGATAGTGCAGGAGGCCTTCATTGTTTACGATGCGCAAAAGATACCCTTAGTAAAATATATACTGCAGCAAAAACAGTTTGACAGCGTGCTGATATTTTGTTCCAGCAAGCTCAGTGTAAAGCAACTGTACGAGGAACTGAGAAGGGCTCACTTTTCTGTGGGCCAGATACAGTCTGACCTGGACCAGGAACAGCGGGAGCAGGTACTCCTTGATTTTAAAAGCAAGAAACTGAAAATACTCGTAGCCACAGATATTTTAAGCAGGGGGATAGACATAGAAGATATAGACCTTGTCATTAATTATGATGTACCTCATGACGGCGAAGACTATATACACCGCATAGGGCGTACCGCGCGCGCCGCCAACAAAGGCACGGCATACACCTTTATTAGCGTAAAGGAGCAAACTAAGTTTGAACGTATTGAAAAACTCCTGGGCCACGCGGTAACAAAGCAGCCCGTTCCGGCACAATTCGGCCCTGCTCCTGCTGCAGGGGAGCGACTACCCAGCCCGGGCAGAAAGAAATATAAAAACCTGCGGAGAAAATAGAGGGGGATCCAGGATTATTGTCATCCTTAGCCCCGGCGAAGGAGCCATTATCTCCGTCCGTTACATCGTATCGGCAGGCAGGGGTGAGGCTTGTAACATTTTCGGGAAATTTTTATAACATTTTTGTTTGGATGTGGTTTATAAACATGGCTTTACATAATAAAATGATAATAATTTATATTATTTATTTGCTGAGCCATGTATAAATTAAATATTTATTTTTAAGTGCAAAACTTTTTCCTGACATTTGTCTGACTTACGATGGGTTAGTAAGTACAATCCTTTCCCGGCATGTCAAGACATGCCGGGACTTTTATTTATAGTATTACAGATGCAGAAAAGAGAGCAACTTGTTTATTCCCGGGCACTATCGATTTCAATTGCATCAACTTATCAACTTACTTCGTATTTTGCACTTTCAAAAACAGCAAACAACTCATGAAACATTTTTTTCTTTCTGTATTAGTTATTGCCACAACAATGGCTATTGATGCGCAAGGCCAATTAAAGCTTCCGGCGCTTAGCCCTACTGCTAAGATTTCACAGGATTTTTCCATATCGAATATTGAGATAAGCTATAGCCGGCCATCAATGCGTGGGCGTAAGGTATTTGGCGACCTGGTGCCTTACGGCAAAATATGGCGTACGGGCGCTAATGCAGCTACCAAAATAAAAATAGGAGAAGAAATGGAAATAGCAGGGCAGAAAATAAAAGCAGGCGAATATGCTTTATACACCATGCCGAATAAAGACAAATGGGAAGTGATATTGAATATAGGCACCGGGAATTGGGGTACAGACGGATATGCGAAATCTGATGATGTAGCGCGTTTTAGTGTAAAGGCTACTGCTACGGAAGAAGTTTGCCAGACATTTACCATAAATATCACAGACATAACTTTTTCTTCCTGCAAAATAGAACTGGCATGGGAAAGAACAAAAATAGCGATACCTGTAGAGGCGCATAATTCAGAAACTATTGCAGCCAATATAGACAAAGCTATAAACCATCCGCCGGTAATACCTTATTTCCAGGCGGCCAATTATTATTTTGAGACCAACCAAAAAACCGATGTAGCCAGCCTGTATGTAAACAAAGCGCTGGAGCAGGATCCTAAAGCTTTCTATATGTGGTACCTCAAGGCGCGTATTGAAAAGAAAATGGACCATAAAGAAGAAGCGATAGCGGCAGCTAAGAAGTCAATGGAAACAGCGAAAGGGTCTCCTAATGAAGCTGAATATATAAGGAACAATCAAAAGCTTATTGATGAGATCAATAAAACAAAACATCCAAAACAAGATTTATCTAATTAATAGGTTTCTTGCTGACACTCTTTATATGATCCGGCAATTTGGCTATAAGCTAAATTGCCGGATTTATTTAACGCAATACAGTAAATTCGCTATTTGCTATTTTATTGAATAATTTATCACCATGCGAAAGACGTTTTCAACACTGATTTTAATATTTACTGCTGTTATAGTAAATGCGCAACAGGTTCGCCCTGCAAATTCTGAAAAAATTTACCATGAAATAGAACAACTCAGGAATTTGGTGAACGTGCTTTATGTAGCCGCTCATCCAGATGATGAGAATACCCGATTGCTGGCATGGCTGGTAAATGACCGGAATATACGCACAGCCTACTTATCGCTTACGAGAGGTGACGGCGGACAAAATATATTGGGCAGTGAGCAGGGAGAGGCTCTTGGGTTAATACGTACGCATGAACTCATGGAGGCGCGAAAATTAGACGGGGCTGAACAGTTCTTTTCAAGGGCAATAGACTTTGGGTACTCTAAAAATTTTGATGAAACTTTTAAGCATTGGAATAAGGATACACTGACCAATGATGCGGTATGGGTAATGCGCAAATTCAGGCCTGATGTGGTCATTTGCCGCTTTCCTCCCGACTCAAAAGCAGGACACGGACAACATGCGGCATCGGCTATCATAGCAGCAGAAGCATTCAAAGTCGTTGGAGATAAAACAAAATACCCGGAACAATTAAAATACTATCCCCAATGGCAGCCTAAGCGCCTTCTGTTCAACGCCTACCGATTTGGCAGCTTCAGCACCACATCTGAAGATATGTTTAAACTGAAAGTTGGACAATATGAACCATTACTTGGGGAAGGTACAGGTGAACTGGCAGGTCAAAGCCGTAGCGTACATAAGAGCCAGGGGGCCGGAACGCCGGGCGTGCCCGGGATGCAGACGGAATATTTTAAGCTGGTGGATGGCGAACCATTTACCAACTCTGTTTTTGACGGAATAGATATGACATGGGGCAGAGTGAACAGGCCGGATATAGAAGAAGACCTGCGGTTGGTTGCAGCGCAATTTGACTTCCGGCATCCTGACGCCAGCCTTCCGGCATTACTTGCTGTACGTAAAAAAATAATGGCCATAAGCGACGAATACTGGCGCGCTGAAAAACTGGATGAAATAGACCGGGTGATATTAGACTGTACCGGCTTTATGGCTGAGTTGTTTGCCAAACAACCACAGGCGGTTGCAGGGGACAGGTTGCCTTTTACACTGCATGTGATTGCGCGGGCTAAAATACCGGTACTCCTGAAATCAATAAACTGGAACGCGGAAGATACAACGGTTGATGTGAATATTAACGCGGATACTTTGCTGACATTTGAACATAAGATCACTATACCTGCAAATACTCCGGTAACACAACCTTATTGGTTATCAGCGCCTCATAGCGGCGGTTTATTTACCATACCGGATGCATCGCAACTTGGGCTGCCTGAAACGCCAAATGAATTAAACGCATCGCTGGAGCTTAATATTGACGGACAGCAGTTTAAAGTGAAAGTACCTTTATCATACAAAAAGCTGGATCCTGTAAAGGGTGATGTAGTGGAGCAATTGCGCATTATGCCATATACGAGTGTATCGTTTGTATCTAATCTATTAGTAGCAGAGGCGGATGGCTCTTTGTACGCAGATGTAAGAATACATGGCTATCATGAAATACAAAACGCCACATTGGAAGTCACCGGCGTTAATGTTTCAGTGGTCAAAATAACAGGATTAAATATTACCCCTTCAACTGACACTGTAATACCTATAAAAATTAGCACAGCAATTGCAAAAAACCTTGGGAAAGGGGATTATTACCTTACTGCATTTTTAGTGACTGGTGGTTTTATGAGCAGGTATGAGTTATCAGAGCATGTAATACAATACAACCATATACCCACACTGCAATATTTTACAATGCCATACTCAAAAGTGCTCAGGAAGGATTGGAAGTGTACTGCAAAGCGTATAGGCTACATAGAAGGCGCGGGCGATTATATCCCCACATTTCTGCGGCAGGCGGGGCTTGAAGTGGATGTGCTGAAAGAAAGCGACTTTATCAATGCTGCCAAACTGAAGAAATACGACGCTATCATCACCGGTATAAGAGCGGTAAATGTGGAGAAGCGCATGGCTGCCTGGCTGCCTGTATTATTTCAATACGCCCAAAATGGCGGTACACTCATTATGCAATACAATACCCAGCAAGACCTTGCAACTACTAAACTCGGCCCGTATCCTTTCTCATTGTCTAATGACCGTGTAACGGAAGAAGATGCAAAAGTTGATTTTGTTGATCCTAAAAGCAGGCTGCTCAACTACCCCAACAAAATAACGGATGATGATTTTAAAGACTGGGTGCAGGAGCGGGGACTGTACTTTGCTGCTAAGTGGGATGATAAATACAAACCCTTGTTCTCTATGCACGATGCGGGGGAGCAGCCGTTAACCGGCAGTACGCTATATGCGCAGGTAGGAAAGGGTAACTACATCTACACATCCCTTTCCTTCTCGCGGCAATTGCCCGCAGGGAATAAAGGGGCAATACGATTGTTGATGAATATGCTGAGTGTTGGGCATTAACAGAAATTTTATGCAACCAAAAAAAGAACATTGGCGTACCTGGTACATAGCTGTAGTTCTTGTGTTAGCACTACAGATTGCAATATATTATTGGTTCACCTGTTTTTGGAAATAATTGTATAATTTTACCTTGCAAATAATTATTCTATGAAACCTGTAATTTTCTCAAAAATATTTCCTCTTGCATTGATAATGTGGTTTCTATTGATTGGTATAGATAGTTGTAAAAAGGGGAAAAAATCTGTAACTACTAATACAACTTCTTTAGATTTTACTTATACAGGTAATTTGTTTGTTTATGATACTATCAGTTTTCATAGTACAGCCCCATCAACAAGTACATTTTTATGGAAATTTGGAGATGGAATGACATCTAATTTACCAACTCCGACTCATATATATTATGTAGTGCCTTTTTCTTATACCGGTCTTTATCCCCCTAACATTACTATTTTGCCAGATACGGTTATATTGGTTGTAAATAATGATACCCTTCACCCTGTAATAAAATATTTGCAATTAATCCAAATAAATCCTCCTATAAGTAGTTTTGTTGGAACACATACCTTGAGACACTTCTATTATGGTGGTTCTTACGACTCTTTATACTATAT
>JBIOGX010000120.1:0-5682 GCA_044448445.1 Chitinophagales bacterium | reverse complement strand
ATTTATATGTGTTATCCAAAGAAAGCCTTTCACAATAAAGGCGCATTATTTTATATCCCATGTTTTCATTATTTGCATTGTGTGACTTTTACTTTCTACCTTTTCAATAATGTGGTCTATTTTCCCCTTTTCATTGATCAGGAATGTGGTGCGCAAAATGCCCATGTAGGTTCGTCCCATAAACTTTTTCTCAGCCCATACTCCATAAGCATTGACGAGCTTCTTTTCGGTATCCGCCAGTAAAGTAAATGGAAGCGAATATTTTATTTCAAACTTCTTGTGGCTTTTTTCATTGTCTGTACTTACACCCAGCACAATAATGCCTTTCTTCTTCAAAGCGGCAAAATTATCACGCAGGTTGCACGCTTCTATTGTGCAGGTTGTTGTATTATCTTTTGGATAGAAATACAAGACGACCTTTTTGCCTTTGTAGTCTTTTAATGAGTGTACCGTACCATCCTGGTCAGTAGTAGTAAATGCCGGGGCTTTATCTCCTTGTTTTAGTAACATATTTGTATAGTTTGTTTTGTAACGCGCAAAATGATTTTCACGCAAAGGCGCAATATTTTATATCTATATTTTGGTTTTAAGGCGCAGACTACTGATCATAAATTATTAACTACTCTTTTTATTCCATTTCTGATTAATTCCTCATTAAAATTTATAAGTAACCCTAATTTCATTCCCGTTGCTCTAAGGTATGTCAATAATATTTTAGAATGTACAGGCGCAAGCGATTCTATAGACTTCAATTCAACAATCACTTTGTTTTCAACAATGATGTCCGCCCGAAAACCAACATCCATTTTCAAATCATTCCAATGAAACAGGAACAGCCTTTTGCCTTTCTGCAAAAATATTTCGCCTCGTTAATTCATGAAACATAATTTCTTCATAAACAGACTCCAGCAGACCCGGCCTAATTTAGAATGGATTTGAAAAGCTATATTTATAATTATAGTTGCTAATTCATTTTCGCTCATATTCCTGCATTTTGGTTATTAAACTGCTAAACGTTTTTTATTTTATTTAAGTTTATCTGCGCCTTGATTTTTTAAAAGCATGTTACCATTTTTGCGCCTTTGCGTGAAACCTTTTATCTAACAAAATTTAATTGAAAAGTTTGTGCATTCCCATTCTCATCCTCTGCCTTAAACACAAGCTTATGTTTTCCTTTAGGGCAATGCTCATCAAATTTGTAAAAGAACAGGTTGCCATGCTGCTCAAAGCATATCCACTTGCTATCAAGGTATCCGCTGAAGCTTTTTACTGATGTCATTTCATCTTTTACCTCAAAAGTTATTTGTTTTGCTTTGCTCAGGTTACTGTTATTTTTTTGTAGCGGGGTGATTACAGGCGGCGTATTATCTATGTCTAACCAATAAGTGCCGAAATTGCGCACCTTTGCTTTATACCATCCGTTATCCATGGCTGTAGCGGCTCTGCCATCTTCATCCTTACCGTCTGAATACAGCATTACTACTTTATTCACGAGAGCTGCAGGTATCAATTTATCCGGCCTCAGCATTAGCTCAAAATAATGATGCAATGGAATATATGAATAATGAATCTGGTATGCAGCAGAATAGACCTCAGAGTAATGAATGGCTTTGAGCTGAAAACACATATCATCGTATAATTGCCTGCTATCCAGTGAAAAGGTTATCCCGGTATCAATACAAGTATTCATCTTTCCGGCATAAAAAGGGGTACAATCTTTTTGCGGAGCAATATCGAAAACCGGTTGCGGGCTTACATAAAAAACGATCTTGCTGCTATTCCCTTTATCATCCGTAAGCACAATATTTATTTTATGCACGTTCCTGTCATTAAGGTTTAGCCTTCCCTCGTTATTATTCAGGTTGCTGAATATCCCATCAAGATGATTGCCGGGTAATTTAAACAAACACTGAACCCACTTATGACGGAGTTCTTTTGTTTTATAGTCAGCGTATGCATTTATATAGCGGGTCTCATCATAGCCTATATTATCAAGTGTTACTTGCGCCTGGAGGCTGTCATCCATATATAGTTTTGCAGTATAAAAAGCTATGGTGTTATCGCTGCCATCCATATAGTCATCCACATTCACCCCTATACCTGTAAAAGCGGCAGGCGCCTGCACTGTGTCCTTGATTATCAAAAATGACCTGTCGTCTGTTTTAACAGGTTTATATACCGATCCCGTTTTTGCCAATGAAACAGTAAGCGCCCCTGACTCATAAACATTCCCCCTGTATAAAACCACTTCTGCAGGTTCCGGCGGTATATTATCAATCAGAGGCAACCCAAACAATTCAGGGTTCAGCGGATGCTCTGTTTTTGTATCCCTGATCTCAAAATGCAGGTGCGGTGCCGTTGAAGCTCCTGTATTGCCTGACCATGCTATCTGCTGCCCCTTCTTTACGGGAAATTGTTCAGGCGTCAATTGTATATCCACATCCCAATGTTTCTTTTCATATTGTTCCTTTCGCAGGTATTTTTGTAAAACAGGTACAAAATCATTCAGGTGCGCATAGAGCGTTGTGTAACCATTCAGATGGGTAATGTAAAGCCCGTGGCCAAACCCGCCCTTGTCCATTTTTATGCGTGAGATATATCCATCAGCGGCGGCATGAACAGGCTGGTTTTCTTTGCCCAATGTTTTTATGTCAATGCCGCTATGAAAATGACCTGGCCTGCACTCGCCAAAATTACCGGCAAGGAATATGGGAATGTCAAGGGGATTGCGAAAATAATCCTGTGGGTAAGCGGATGTGTCTGCCATCATTCTTTTTTGAGCTGATAAAGACAGTGGGCATACAACCAGTAGTATATAAAATATCAATTTCATTTCAGAAGGTAATTATAATATAGTATAGCACAAATTAAGTAAAGCATGGGGCATCCTGAAATTTTTATATCCGCTTATAGATCGCTGCAACTATAAAACCCCTTCTAAACATTTTTTGTCCGGTAATTTTATAATGATAACTTGAAAAACAAGAAGCTACGTCCGGTAATTGTGATGCTTCTATACCACAGCATAGCCTGAAAAACAGGTACATGATCTTTAGCAAGACCTTTTGCCACCAAATGCCTGTATCCCGGAAATCGCAATACAGCCATATACCTTCCCGGCTTAGCTGTTTATCTATAACCGGAAATATTTTTTGCAAGGTACTGTCAGTAAAATTATCGAACAGGAATGGGGTAAGCACGACATCATATTCATTCGGGGTGTATTGCATATCCTGTATGGGCGCTGTTATGAATGTTACACGGTTATTCCCTGCATTTCTTTTTTCAGCAAGGGAAATCATTTTTGGGGAAGCATCTATGTAATCAATGGTAAGCCCTGAAGGATGGATCTTTGTGAGTTCTTCCAACACCCACCCGGTACCGCCTCCGGCAATAAGTACATGTGCTCCGGCAGGGATAGCGTTTAATAAATATAGTTGCGCATTTATCAACGTTTTGCTGTATGCCAGCCTTGCAAGCTGGTCATAGAATAATGCGACGGTATCATAATTGCGTTTCAAATACAAAAGATTACCGCTAAGTTATAAAAATAGAAAAGCGCAAAGCATTTTTAAAATGCTCTGCGCTAAGGTATGATAACAAAACTGAAAACTTACTTATTAAATATGGTGTACTTCACCTGGAACTGTAAGTAATCGCGGTCAATATATTTATCCATTGGAGTAATAATATTGTTCACCCCTTTGCGATAGTAAACCGCAGCTCTGACTTTTTTGGTAACTGCATATTCAGTTTTCCCGATAAAGCCCACATCAAACATGGGCGCTACCTGTATATTACCGCGGTCAACAGTTGACGGGGCCGGCCTGTTATCCACCAACATTTTCTGAAAATCGGGGCCAACGCCTATAGACATTTTTTTGATCAGTTTATACCCTATACCGGGAGTAACCTGCGCATAGTAAAGATTATATGATATATCCTTTTGTCCAATCACATCTTTCATAACAGGAGGGAGCAGGGTTTTATTAGATTCAGCGGATGTTGTTTTTGCATTATTCATTTGTCTGGCTGCTGCAGCAACAGGTACCTGCCCCGCCACATAAGCCACTGATTGTGTATTATTGCTCGTGGCAAATGCCATATCACTTTCTACATATACTTTGTCATTGATCATCCTGCGAATGGTAGCCCCGGCCATATAACCGCTATTCTGGTTCCCGTGATTATAACCACCGGATAATATGACGGACAACTTAGGCACTTTTTGTACTGCTTCTTTTTCCTCAGGTTTGAATGTGCTTAATGCGTCATTTACTACCACTTGTTTATTCTTCTTTGGTTCTTTAGTATTCCTGTTGGTAAGCAGGTCAATTGGTTTAGCATTCCATACTACAGAAGTTGAGGTGGCATTTTTGAGGTTTATGCCAAACTGTTCTTCCACATTTGTTCCAGGCTCTTTCCGGGTAATAGGCTTATTAAAAATAGTATGCTTATGGCGATCAAAAGTGTGCCCGTGTGTATTATTTACAGATGCTGAATACTGAATATTCGGGCCGGATGTTTCGTTTTGTGTGGCTTCAGGCTTATAAGATAAAGAACCTGATTGTGCTATGTGTAAGGCCTTACCTTTTTGAATATGGGCTATATTTCCCCCTGGATCACCCGGCATTGCCTGCCGCAATAAGGAGCTAACCCCGAAAGCGAGGGCAACGGACGCTGCCATGCCTGCGAGCGGTACCCACCACCACATAATCATGCTGCGTTTTTTCGCACTGCCGTCCAACTTCTCTGCGAGTTGATCCCAATTTTCGGGATTGTACGCAAAGTCGTTCCGATCAAATTTTTGCCTGATCAGTTCGTCAAATTCTTTTGGCTTCATACGTCACTTTTTGATGTTCGCTTTTATTTATTTTTTTTTGGAGCATGTTTCTCGCTTGGTGCACATGCCAGTGCGAAGTGCCCTCACTAATCTCCAGTTGTTCTGAAATTTCTTTATGATTATATCCATCAAACACAAACAGGTTAAATACAGTGCGTGTCATAGTGGGGAGCGACTGGATGATATGTACCAGTTCCCTGAATTCTATATGCTCAAGCCCTTCATTACTCACTGATATATTACTTTCCTCAGCCGGTATTGAATGTACATGCATAACCATATCTTCTTTAAGGGAAGTGCTCCTTAAATAATCTAAGCATGTATTCACCATTATCCGTTGTATCCATCCGGCAAAAGAGCCGGCATTTTTAAAATGGTCTATCTGCGTGAACACTTTGAGAAAACCATCATTGAGCAACTGCTCTGCATCCTCCATATTCCTCGCATACCGGGCGCATACCTTCAAAAACGTACTATAGTACATTTTATACAGGTATTCCTGTAAAGCCCGGTTTCTTTTCCGGCACCCTGCTATTATTTCCTGTTCAGAATATGCGGGCATAGTATTCAGTCTGATGGCCACGGGTAAAAACCCCGGTTTTACTAATAGTAATTTACTACATAATTTTCATTTCGTCTGTTTTTTTATAAGTGCATCCTCACACTATAGTTTTCTGTATGATAGGTTTTACAAGGGCTTCCTCACTCAGGCCGGTTGTTTTTTAGGGTTTACAATAGGGTTTAAATGTTTTAGTTATTTTTATATATGAAAGGCGCCTTTCACAATTAAACTAACCACTCACTATAATAGACGGAAAATTTAAGAGGAATCTTGGGTT
>JBIOGX010000119.1:0-5763 GCA_044448445.1 Chitinophagales bacterium | reverse complement strand
TTTAAAGCTCATTGGTGGACGTTATTAACCTATGGCTGGTTTCATTTCAATGGTTTTATGGAACTGGTAAGCAATATGTTGTGGCTATATTGTTTTGGTTCAGTGGTGCAGATGCTGGTAGGCCATAAGCAGGTGATACCGCTATATGCATACTGCCTGGTTACGGGGGGTATATTTTACCTGCTTGCACAATTGCTGCCTGGTGAGTGGGGAAAGATCCCGCATATAACAGGTTTGTTAGGCTCACGCGCAGGCCTTATGGGCCTGGCTGCCGCGGCAGTGACTCTGACGCCTAAATACAGATTTTATCTTACCGAAACTTTCAGCATTCCCCTTTTAGTTGTGGTAGGTATATTTGCCGTATTGATGGTCGTTAGCTCCGGTTTTTATCTGCCCATAATACTATTGCTTGCAGCAGGTGCAGGTACAGGGTTTGGTTACATAAAATTATTACAGGCAGGTTACAGGCCTGGCGAATGGATGTACACGCTCAAACGAAAAGCAGAAAGCTTAGTAACCCCCGATGAAAATGTCGCCTGGAAAAAACACAACAAAAAACGCAATGAGCTGCTCAATAAAATATACGAACCAAAACAAGGTATTTCACAAAAACGTATAGACGACATCCTCGATAAAATACTCCAGAAAGGTTTTAACTCGCTTTCGGCGGAAGAAAAGGATATTCTGATGAGGGCGGGGAAGGAATAAACCACACGATTAAAATATTTTAGCATGAAAACATTAAAGTATAAAGTTATCGAAACAGACAAGTAATATATGGACAATTGCAATAAACCAGAATCACTGGTTTTTGTAAAACTCAAAATAAAGCTATTGATGTATAACCCATTCTTTTATTACAACACTACTATGCCAACATTATAAGTTCCCAGGTATCAATCCTTTTTTTTATCAATACCGTTCGTGGAAATTGTTCCCCTTATATTGTATATAAAATGAGGGGAATCCCATCCTGTTATTCCTTATCCTCCTTCTTACAAAGCCTTAGGAAATAACTGTTCGCTTCCTTGCCCCAGTATGGTTTGGTTATATCACCACCGGTTTCTTTGGCAAAAAGCCCTTCTGCCTTTTCAAAGTAAGGTTGTGCAGGTTTCTTGCCACCACCATAAGCTTTTGGCGTAAAGTACTTGCTGGTACCCTGCAAATAATACATGCGGGGATTATCAGGATTAAGTTCTTTGGCGCTTTCGAGATTGGCGCTAAACAATTGCCCATATTTCTGCCAGCGGTTCATCGGGTCAACACCCATACGGAAATTGGCTATCATGGCCCCAAGCACATAAGTCTCATCATTTTCTTTGCCTAATATACTTACTGCCTCTTCCTTTTCTTTTTCTGCCTCATCTAAATAAGCATCTTTTTTCGCCAAGTCTTTCTCATAATAAGAAAGAGTTGCTTTGCTGTATGCTACATAATAATGCGTTACCCATTCTTTGTCCCATTTTTTAGCTATCAGGGCCAGCTTATTGCTCTGCTCTATTTTCACATCCTGTACCTGTGTAGTATCAAAAGCAAGGAATGTTTTTTCCAAAACAGGTTTCAAGTCCTGCGCCTGTACGCTTATGGTAGTAAGGGCTAAAGCCCCCATTAAAATCGTCTTTTTCATTGTTTGTGGTTGTTTATGTTTAAATTTTTATTGTCTGTTATTGTCCCGCCCCAATTTGCACATTTTCATACCTGCCGGTAGGCCGGTTTTCTCATTTATACATTCATTGAGCCATTTTATAACTCATCCTTACTAAACTGTGTCAGCGACATATTCACCCCGAAAAATATGGAACGATACAGCGCAGGTATTATAGCATTTTTACTCCCATCAATCTGCTGACCAGTAGCGTTATAAGCATACCTATATCCAAAAACATTATGCTGGTTAGTAATGTTGTCAATACTGAGGTAAAATACGGTGAACCATTTGCCAAAGCTATGAAGGTAAGCTACAGTTAGGGCAATATTATTAAAGCCAGGTGTCTTTTCACCAAGGAATACAGGGTATCCCTGGTCATAATACGGCCTGCCACTGGCATAGCTGTAGGTAGCGCTAAAGTTGGTATGCCATTTGTCAACAAAATATTTTGCCACCAGGTTCAGGTTGTGTTGTGCAATGAATGTAGGTGTTGCCATGCTTGTATAATTCGCATAGAGTCTCCTTGTATCTATATAACTATAGGAAATCCAGTAGTCAAGATTTTTCATAGTCTTTTTATCGCGCCAGAATAATTCAATACCCTGTGCATAACCATACCCACTGTTGTCAATCTTTGTAGAATCAAAAATGGTGCGGTATGAATTAGGATCATACTTGTTAGACAGTTCCCGAACAAGGTCTGTGTAGTTTTTATAATAGCCTTCCAGGCGCAGTATGCGATCATTTCTCATCCACTGCCAGTTAGTAATATAATGTACAGCCCCTTGCATTTTCTTCGTCTTTAACCCTGCCAGCAGGTAAACATAGTCAGGATCCTGGTAAAATATACCCCCTGCAAGGGATATCTGGCTATACGTCCCCGTCTTTATAGCCATAGATAAGCGTGGAGCAACATTATCTAAATTAAGTAAGGTGCTGTGTTCGTATCGTACACCGGGTTTTACAGCCAGCCAGTATATGGGCGTCCATTCCAGTTCTGTATAGCCGGCCACAAGCGTTTCGGTAAATTGTTGTTTAAAATAATTGTCATAATTTTTTGTAATCCCGAAGCTTTGGATATCTGTGCCCGCCAGTAAATTCAGCCTGCCGGTAAAATAATCCTTGCCTTCTATACGGAATTGTGCACGGTGGTCGTCCTCGTTTACCGGGAAGGAGCCAAACTTATTTCTTGTCTGGTCAAGGCTATAAGATGCTGCTGTATAAAGGCTGTACTTATTTTTAAACATTTTCTTGTAAGATACATTGCTGTAATAGTATGCGTCCTTAGTAATAAAATCTATGGTGTCCGGCTGGTTCACAAGAGGGTTGTAACTATTGCCGGCAGAGGTATCTCCCGCATAAGGGTTTGGAACAGATATGCCACTGGTATTATAACTGCCATTGAGATTGATCTTCAATATGCCATTTTTATCAGGCTTCCACACAAAGCGTGCGTTTCCGGCGCCGCCTTCAGGCGGTTTATTAAATTTGAAGTTGGTGGTAGCCATGCTGAAGAATGGCGCCGTATTGTTATAACTGCCACCTACATCGAGGCTGCTGTTTTTCCATTTCTTTGTACCTGATGCATATAGGCCCGCCATGTTTATGCCGAGGTTCACATTGCTTTTATCGGGAAGGTCAGTAGTATTCAACTCCAGTACGCTGGATAATGCCTGCCCATAGCGTGCGCTATACCCGCCGCTACTGAACGATACGCCCTGGTAATTGAACGCGCCAAACCTGCTGCGTGTGGCCACACCGGGAGGACCGCTGAAAAATGCGTTTTGCACCACCATCTCATCAACAAGTATGGCCGCCTCGCTGGCATCTCCGCCTCTTACAAACAATCCGTTATCCGTGCCTGTTTGCTGTGTGCCGGGTAGCATCTCGATAGCCTTTACCACATCTGCATTTGCGCCTGCAGTAGTAACAATATCCAATGGCCTGAGAACGGTTTTGCTTTTATCATTTGACGCTTCAAAAGATCCCGCGGTGATGACCACTGCATCAAGATCATGTGCGGCATTTGCTTTTAAGTGCAGTACGATACCGCTCATATCGCCGGTTATCACTATTGGCAAGCCTGATAACCGGTGGCTTACCTCTGACGCAACAATGGTCTGATTTCCCTTCTCGGACGTTGTAAACCGGAAAACACCCATGCTGTCCGTAGTGCCGCCGTCAATAGTATTATCAAGGTAAACGTTTGCACCCTTGATAGATTTGTTCTTATCATCCAATACAGTACCACTTATCTTATATTGGGCGTACGAAATATAAGCGCCCGGCAGCAATAATGGCAACAATACAAATGATTTGAAAAATCCCGAATGTATATATTGAGTCATTGAATATTTGATTATGCAGCAAAACTATGTGCTGGCCGTAGTATATGAAAATTTATTTCGGTTAATTATTGAGGTAAGTCGGTAAATAATTGTAAAAAAGCGGCGAAATAGCAGATGCATCCCGGTGTCCCACAGATGTGCCACACTTTGAAAGTGTGGCACATCTGCCCGATTTGCTTTAACTTCACACGCTCATTTATCTATATACAATGAAATATCTACCAATACCATCGAAACTATACGAACAAAACAGGCAACGCCTTATTAAAAAGATGGAGCCTAATTCGTTAGCCATATTCCCGGCTAGCCCGGTTTTCCCCAAAGGCGGCGACGGCACATATAGTTACAAACCTGATGCTGATGTATTATGGCTGTCGGGCATAACGCAGGAAAAGACCATAGTGGTATTATACCCGGATAACCCGGATAAAAACATGCGGGAAGTACTGGTACTGCTGCGCCCCAACGAACTGCTGGAAAAATGGGTAGGCCACAAGCTGCGTAAGGATGAGGCTACTGCCATATCCGGCATAAAGAACGTTCAGTGGCTCGATGGCCTTGATACCCTGCTGCAGGTAATGATGAACAGCGCCACCACCGTGTACCTGAACACAAACGAACATAACAGGTTAGATACAGAACTATACCGTACCGATCTTGTATTCGTGCACGACCTGATGAAGAAGTACCCCATACATCATTATGACCGCGCCGCACGCATCATGAAGGAGCTGCGTAATATCAAGACCAAAGAAGAAATAGAAGTAACCAAAGTAGCCATAGACATCACCGCCAAAGCGCTTGACCGCGTGCTGAAATTTGTAAAACCCGGCGTGATGGAGTACGAAATAGAGGCGGAGATAACTCATGAGTTTTTGCACAACCGGGCTACCGGCCATGCTTATGGCGCCATTATAGCCTCCGGCGACAGGGCACGTACGCTCCATTATGAAGAGAACAACCAGGAGTGCAAAAACGGGGAAATGCTGCTTATGGATTTTGGCGCAGAGTATGGTAATTATAATGCCGACCTTACCCGTACCATACCGGTAAACGGCAAGTTCACCAAGCGCCAGAAAGAAGTGTATAACGCCTGCCTTGATGTACACAACTATGGAAAAAAAATACTGAAGCCCGGACTGAAATTCCAGGAGTATGTAAAAAGCATAAACTCTGAAATGGAAAAGCAATTGCTGAATATAGGCCTCATTACCAAAAGCGATGTAAAAAACCAGGACCCAGAGAATCCCGCTTACCGCAAATATTTTTATCACGGGGTTACGCACTACCTCGGTATTGTGGTGCATGATGTTGGCACTTATATGGATGTAGTAAAAGAAGGTATGTTGTTCACTGTAGAGCCCGGCATCTATATAGAAGAAGAACAAATGGGCATACGGATAGAAAATAATATCTGGATCACCAAAACCGGCAACACAGACCTCTTTAAGGGCATACCCATAACTGTGGAAGAAATAGAAGCCGCAATGAAAAAATAATTTTCCGTTTATTTCAGAAGGCAGGTGATCAGCTCAGATCACCTGCCTTTTTTTTATTACTATGGTTTTACTCCATTTATCGTGCCATGGTACACCTCCCAATGCGCTGAATGCCTCAAAGGGCACAAGCCTGCCAGTAGACCGTATAACGGCTTCATTCCAGGTTATTTTTGTCAGGTCTTCTTTCACTGCGACGGTACCGGTAATTAATTTCCCAAGTGATCTGCCTTTTGTAATTCCTTCTATTATAGTATATATGATAATAAGG
>JBIOGX010000118.1:0-5842 GCA_044448445.1 Chitinophagales bacterium | reverse complement strand
CTATTAAGGAATCATCAAAAATAAATCCTGAATTGATTGTAAAACCAAATCCATTCACTAACCATTGCACATTTTCGCTCCACAATTTTGATAATACCGAATATTCACTCACCATTTTCAATGCACAGGGAATGGTTGTACAAAAGATAAGCCACATAATGTCTTCAGAAGTTACAATTCAAAAAGAGGCGCTTCCTTCAGGATTTTATTATTACAGGTTTGAAAACGCCTTTACAGTATTTAGTGGAAAATTACAGATTCAGTAGCCAAAAAGTACCTATCTAAGACCTCAGGCAAATTATTCTCAATAAGGTTCGCTACGGACTAAATATGTCCAATATTCGCAGTTTTTATTCCTTGAAAAAAATAGCTGCACAAAATTTGCGGAACTTATTTTGATATTCTCACCAAGCAATTGCTTATCAAAAAAACAAGAAGAAACCATTTAAAAAACACACTATACCTATTAATCCTACTACTATACTTAAATACCACAACGGACTTTTTTTCACAAGTGCTCCAATAGAAGACAATAAAATGGATATCTGTAAAAAGATAACTCCCATTCCGAAAGCATCAGCATGTTTTTTAGACTCCACCTGCTGCGCTTCAAGATCTTTTGCAAGCCTGGTTATCTCATCTTTCTCAGTACTGTACTTTTTGATCTTATCCTGATATGAGTTTATCCTTTTTTTAAGTTCAGAAGTATAAGCGGTGTCCTTTAGGCCATACAAATCCAATTCAAGGTTTTCTTTTTGCATTTCACTCAGGTATGATTTTATGCTCTTTGCCTGATAAAAAGCCCATTGGTCAGATGCCTTGGCTTGGTTTAGTACTGATTTGTTACTAAACCCACCGCCTTTAAATGTGGAAAGAGTGGCGCATACTGCAAATAGTACTGTTGTTGCAGGAAGCCACAAAAGCCACTTTTCTTTTTTATCTTCAGTCATTTCCGTTTTTTGATGTAAAAATAGCCATATTTTATACTATACATGGCCTTTAAATTGAGAGCGAAGAGACAGAAAGAGAGCGAAAGGAAAAAATGAGAGCAAAGAGTGGCCAGCGCTCTACCGCTCTCCGCTCTGTTTCTCCGCTCTCATTTTTGTGCCCCTAACAGACAAAACTTCGAACCAGATATGGAAGTTTGTTGGTCAGAAAATAAGGCCAGCAGCGGCGAAAAGGTTTATCAAGGTGGCGAAGTTTACAAATAGGCGTAAGCTTCTAAATTTATTTAGTACGTCCACCAACAATCGTATTGTATTCTGCATCTTTTGGTTCCCAAAGCTCCACCTTGTTTTGCTCACAATCGAGTATATGAACGAATTTTCCGAAGTCAGAATCCTCAATTGCATCTAAAATAGTAACACCATCATTTCGTAGCTTTTCTACTAACTTTTCAAGATTATTCACACGATAGTTAATCATGAAATCTTTAGTAGAGGGTGCAAAGTATGTTGTCTTTTCGCCAAACGGACTCCATTGTGTACATCCATATTTTGAAGGGTCGTCTCCCTGCCGCCATTCAAATTTTGTCCCATACGGATTTGTGTCAAGGTGTAAATGTTGTTTATACCAATTCTTTAGATTGTTAGGGTCTTTGCATTTAAAAAATAAGCCGCCAACACCTGTAACACGGGGCAAGGGATTAGTGTTGTCACCCGAATTATTTTTTGCCATAATGTCGAAAGGCAATTTTGTATCAGCATACACCTGCCATAATTTAATCTTCTGCTCATGAACAACAGCTTTCCATGAAGCAGGCAAACGCCAATGATTTTCTTTAATCCCTTTGTAACTGCCTTCTGCAAAACCGAAAGCTGCCGCCGTGTCCCCGAGAATAAAAACCTCTGTAATTTCAATATGGTAGTCAGGAAACAACTTAAAATAGCCATCCCACCCGGAAGTCATTTTTTCCTTTCCTTTCACTTCGTTGCCCGTAGCATCAACAAATACATGATCATTTGTCAAAAGTGCTGCTATTCGTGAAATATCATGTGCATTAATAGCATCCCTGAAAGTGTGTACTGTTTCTTTTATCATAATCGTTTTAGTTTGAGCATGGGCTGAAAAAGAAAAAATTACAGCAAATATTATTGCCAGGCACTTTTTTACAGCCGTCATGAGGATAAAATTATGAGACAAAAATAAATAAAAAAGCCAGCCTGAGAACAGGCCAGCCCCTATAAACCCTATCAAGGGGTAAAATTACTGAAAAAATCTGAATTTCTCCGCCGTGATTAAATCTACCGTACTGTACTGCACTGCCTTACCTTTTTCCGGCACTTCAATTACGCTGTTCATCCCGCATATGCGGGACTGATAAGTGTTTGCTCCCCTGAATTTCCCTTCTTTGGTAGTCTGAAAGATATAAATGAACGACTTTTCAGGATACATGGCCTTTAAATTGAGAGCGAAGAAACAGAGCGGGAGCGAAAGGAAAAATGAGAGCAAAGAGTGGCCGGCGCTCTATCGCTCTCCACTCTTTGCTCTCATTTTTGTGCCCGGAACAGGAATCGAACCTGCACATCCTTGCGAATACCAGATTTTGAGTCTGGCGCGTCTACCAATTCCGCCATCCGGGCTTTTGTTTCAGTATGCAGTCGGCAGATTTCAGTTGGCAGCACTGCATACTGCTACTGCTAACTGCCGCTTAAAATCAGCGGGCTGCAAATCTATCAATTCTTTCCTTAATGCGCAACAGGTATTTTTTGCGGAAATACTGGTCTTTTACCAGTAGCAGCAGCGCTTTATCTTTCTCTCCTTTATCAAAACGCTCTATGAGCAGGCGCGTGGCATCGTCCCATAATTCAAGTTGTTCGTTGAGCGCGTTAACAGCCATGTTACGCGCGTCTTCATTTGCCGGGTCTGTTTCGTATTCGCTTACCGCTTCATTAATATCCATCATCTCCATAAGGAAAGCAGGCGGCAGGGCGTATTTCTCCTCATCTTCGAGCAGGCTGTTGAGCTTTAGTATGTAGGCCATGGTGGCATCATTGTCGCGGAGGGTTTTGTAGGCAGCATTATTAATGGACGTCATATTCAGCGAATCAGCCATGCCGGCGCCGCCTGCCTGTGCAAAACGGTCGGGGTGATGCAGGCGGCTAAGCTCATAATATTTGCTCTTTACCGCCGCCTGGTCGGGGTGAAAGGATACGGGCAGGCCATATAGTTCGAAATAGTTGATCATGTAATAAAATGAGGTTGTGTGTTATCTTTGCCGCTAAATTACTAAAGATGATTCGTATAGGGTTAATAAGAGAAAGGAAAAAACTGCCGGATGAACGCGTTGTCTTCACCCCAAAACAATGCGCCTATATACAGGCCAACTACCCGGGCATAAAAATAGTAGTAGAGCCTTCTCCTGTAAGGTGCTTCCCCGATGAGGCATTCAGAGCGGAGGGAATAGAAATGACGGATGACCTAAGCAGTTGCGATGTGTTGCTGGGTATAAAGGAAGTACCATCGGATTACCTCATCCCGGGTAAAACTTATTTTTTCTTTTCGCATACCAAGAAGAAACAGCCGCATAACCAAAAGCTGATGCATGCGCTGATAGAAAAGCGTATATGCATGATAGACTACGAATGTCTCATCCATAGCGACGACCAACGGATATTAGGCTTCGGGCTATTTGCGGGGATAGTAGGCGCGCATAACGGCCTGCTTACTTATGGCCGGAAGTTTGGGCTGTACGATCTGCCGGCAGCGCACAAGGTAAGGAGCCAAAACGAACTGATGGCGGCTTATGAACACATAAAACTGCCCAATATAAAAATCGTAATGACGGGATCGGGCAAGGTGGCATCAGGCGTACTTGAGGTGCTGACACAATTAGACATAGAAGCGGTAGAGCCTACGGACTTCCTGACGCACCAATACGAATATCCCGTATTCACACATCTTAAAGGGGCAAGCCTGTATGCGCGAAAAGACAATGGCCTCTTTCACCGCGATGATTTCCACGCCCACCCTGAAGCGTATAAATGCCTGTTCTCCTCTTATGTGAACCAGGCGGATGTGCTCATGAACGGCATCTATTGGGAAGAAAGGATAGCGAGGCTGTTTGAAAAGAATGATATAAAAAGAATGGACTGGCGGCTGAGTGTAATAGCTGACATTACCTGCGACGTGGAAGGCTCCGTACCCATAAACCTGGGATCATCGAGCATTGCTGACCCTGTATATGGTGTGGACAGGGAAACCATACAGCGCACTGCACCTTTCCAGAATACCAGGGAGGTAATAGACATAATGGCCGTGGACAACCTACCCAATGAACTGCCCTGCGATGCCTCGCAATACTTTGGCGTGCACTTGGAAAAATATATATTGCCCGAATTATTGAAAGCAGAAAGCGAAATACTAAACCGCGCTACAATATGCAAAAATGGTAAGCTGACGAAGAAGTTTGAGTATTTGGGGGATTATGCGTATTAGGAAAGATGTCAGAGACCTTAAAAACAGCCATAAAATATATAAATGAAAGTAAAGTATAGGGGCTTATACCGTTTGCATTAAAATTACACATAGCCCACGGTTTCAACCCAATGTCATTTAGTTAAGGGATTGATCCCGGAGGGATCACATGTTTATAGAAAAAAGGGATATTTACACCGATGCCGAAGGTATCGAACGTTATGCTGGTCAATAACGGTAATCATGGTTATAACATACGATACCTTTGGCATCGGTTTGTAGCGTTTAATATTTTTTATAAACAGGTGATGTCTTTAGCATCATCCTTAAGGCTAATGACATTGGGTTTCAACCGCTGGGCACAAAATCAAATAATGATTAGAACCGTTTTAACACTGACGAAAAGTATAAACTTATTTTTTCTTGCCTGGAGCAGCTTTTGTTTTGTCCGCTTCTTTTGTTTTCTTAATCAACTTATAGTTGAGGCTTATCAGCGCGCCGCCTGTGGCATTATGCGTTGCTGTACGCGCAGGAGCATAAAATTTGTCAAAGCCCCCAAAGGTTGGGGTGGCTGCGCTCTTATTTTCCACGTCCCCTAACCCATAATCTAAACGGAAATGAACCGATAACACAATATGATCAGACAGATTGCATGCGGCGCCTACTCCTAATACCGCATCAACAGTCATTTTCTTGTAAAGGTCTTCCATTTTTACATGATATGGTGCAAATGAAGCATTCTGCCCGTTTATCTGCATAGCAGCCGAACTTAGCATATCAATCTGCGGCCCTATGAACGAACTGAAGTACCACTTTTTCGTGTTGTCGCCTGTATATCTGAATAAAATTGGAATCTTTATACAAGTCAGTGCTATATCGGCTGTGTAATTACCTGAAAAAGTAATATTATTTGAGCCCGCCATGTTTTTGAACTCATTACTCAGAATACCGCTATTAGCATTTGATATTTGTGTCACATCCCCTGTATATCCCTGTCCTTGTTTTGAATACAAAATATTCAACTCTGCTCCAATATGGTTACTAAAGGAATAGCCGCCTGCAATGCCTGCACCCATGGCTATATTATTTTTAAAATTAAGTTCATTGCCTGCAGCCTGGTCTGTATTATTAAGCAAAGACGATGTTTGGATAATACCCTTTAATCCAAAATCAAATCCTGTTTGGGCAAACAATGATCCGCATGTCAGTGATAAAATACACATGGCAATAAATTTTCGGGAATAAGACATAAAAGTACCTTTTTGTCCAAAATCTTTTCTGGCTTTAATTAAGTTCATACTTGGTTTTGTTCAGGCGTTAAAAAAATGATTAAAAGGAATTAAGAATGAGGAAATTATCGGTTAAAGGTATAGAATAATCTTTGGGGAAAAGTACGACAATAAAAAATAAAAAGAAACATGTATAT
>JBIOGX010000117.1:0-5883 GCA_044448445.1 Chitinophagales bacterium | reverse complement strand
TCATTGAACTGTTTCAGCATTTTGCTTAATCGTAATTGTTCAAAAATATAAAATTCCCCCGGTATTAACTTATGTAATTTTGTAGTTCTCCATCAAAAACTACCTTTGCCTACATGGGTATTGTCTTCCGGCAATCTGCAAAAAACTGGATAGTTGTATGTATGGGTGCATTACTTGGCGCCCTGATCATCTGGTTATCTACAAAATATATACCGCAACGGCAATATGGTTTTATAGGCTCCCTTACTAACTATGCGGTAACCATTTCCCAGGTACTTCTTTTAGGTTTGAACAGCACATTGGTTGTTTACATTCATCGTTATGCTGATGATGATCGTAAAAGAAAATTATTATTAACTATATGCCTCATTTTTCCGGCTATATTCGCCGGCATAGTTTCTATACTATACTATATCCTGCGTTCATGGATATTACACCATTTCCAACCCGATGACCAGCCTTATATGGAGCGCTACTTTATGTGGCTCCCGGTTTTCACTTTGCTTTTTATCTATCTCGTGATCCTTGAACAATATCTCGGTTCTCAAATGAAAGTGGCGGTATCTGCCTTTATGCGGGAAGTGGTTTTAAGGGTAACCAACATTATACTCATCCTGCTCTTTGCATTCGGGTATGTCAACTTTACTTTTCTTGTGGCAGGAACAATATTGATCTATTTGCTGCCCATTTTTATATTTCTGTTACTGGCTTTAAAAACAAAAGGATTTGGATTTTCATTTCAGTTAAACAGTTTTACATGGTCAGAGTATAAAGATCTGATACATTTTTCATGGTATCACTTTTTATTGAGTATTTCCGTCTTACTGATGGGTTATATGGATGCGCTGCTGCTGCCTTTCTATGATCACAAAGGTTTTAATTCCGTAGCAGTATATAGGGTAGCTGTCTTTCTTATTTCTTTTCTTCTCTTGCCTTCAAAAGCATTGATACCCGCCAGCTTCACAGTTCTTGCAAAAGCATTTTCAGAAAACGACCATGCAAAAGCCAGGGATATCTTTGTCAGGGCATCTATTAATATGCTTATTCCAACCTTTGGCATCGCCATACTGCTTTGTTGTAACCTTCAGAATGCGGTCGCTGTTATAAAGAACGGTTACTCAGAGATCATTCCTGTTTTTTTGATCCTGTTTATCGGGCGTATTATTGATTGCGCTACGGGCATGAATGACCAGGTGCTATCCATTACCAACCATTACAAATTCAATTTTTACCTCTCCTTAGCGCTAATGCTCTTATTATTTGTAATGATCCGGCTGCTTGTGCCACATTATGGTATCTATGGCGCCGCATGGAGCACAACTATAACGATCGTTATTTTCAACATTTTGAAATACCTTTTTGTTTGGAAAAAACTGGGCATGCAACCATTTTCAAATAAAACAATATTAGTGGCCATTGCTGCATTACCTGCATTAGCAGGTGGGTATTTCTTTCCTTATTTTTTTGATCCGGCACGACATATCTATGTGCATACTTTTATAGACGTAATAATGCGTAGCACGGTTATTATAATTATTTACCTGCTGATGTTATTGTGGCTAAAACCTTCAAAAGACCTGGAAGAATACATAGCATCAATAAAAAAGAATAAACGCCTGTTTTAATGCACAGGCCTGTGGCTTATCAATACAATCCACCATTAATAGAGATCACCTGCCCGGTAATGTATCCTGCTTTTCCTGAAGCAAGAAAACCTGCAAGTTCAGCCACCTCGCCAGCCTGGCCGAAACGCTTTGCAGGTATCCTATTTACCAGTTCCTTTTCATCAAGGTCTGCAGTCATTTCTGTTTTTATAAAGCCCGGCGCTATGGCGTTGACAGTAATATTGCGCCGGGCCACTTCCTGCGCCAATGCTTTCGTAGCGCCTATCACACCCGCTTTGGCTGCGGAGTAATTTACCTGCCCCGGCATACCCTTTAACCCACTCAGCGATACAATATTTATTATCCGCCCAAAGCGGTTCAGTACCATTTGTGTCAATACCTGCTTAGTTACATTATACATTCCCTGCAGGCTGGTATCTATTACAGTATCCCATTGCTCATCGCTCATCATCGGCAGCAGGGCGTCATTACGGATACCTGCATTATTTACCAGCACTTCTATTTTTTTGTCTTTATTGGTTTCCACCCAGCTACCCAGTACTTGTTTTACATCATCCCGATTTGCAACATCAAAGCACATAAGCTCAGCGGACGTCCCTGCAGCGCGTACCAGTTCTGCAGTTTCTTCCGCGGCTTGTTTATTCCGTTTATAGTTTATAATGATCGCATAGCCCATTTCCGCCAGTTTTACACAAATGGCGCGGCCTATTCCCCTTGATCCCCCCGTTACAAGCGCATATTTATTTTGCATGATGCCCTGGTGTATTTAGTTCTTTATGAAAATGATCTGCTATATCTGTATCCATCAGCCATGCCTTCACTCCCAGCAGTTTATCAGACGGTGCAAAATCCTCCTTAAAATAAGGGAATATTTTACGTGTATTATCATACAGCCATTTACCTGCCGGGGAAAGTTTGCCGCTAATATTCCGTATATCTATCGCCTGCATCAACGCTACTAATTCCACAGCTAACACTTCATGGGTGTTCTCTATCACCTGGCTGCATATCACCGCAGCATTGCACCCCATGCTTACCACATCCTGGTTATCATTATTATTAGGTATGCTGTGTATATAAAGGGATGTACTCAGCGCCTGGTTCTCTGCTACGGTCGAAGTAGCGGGATATTGCATACCCTGTAAACCAAAATTAAGCCCAGGTCTTCCGGCATTGGTAAATGCGGGTAATTTTTGATTGAGGTGCGGATTAAGCAGGAAATTCAGTTGGCGTTCCGCAAGCATGGATAGCTTGGTAACCACCAGTTTCAGTTTATCCATTTCCAGTGCTACAAAATCACCATGAAAGTTGCCGCCGTGAAAAATATTTTTATTCTTATGGTCAACAACCGGGTTATCATTTACCGAATTCAGTTCGTTTTCAATTACCTGCTGCGCCTGCAGCACCGTATCCAGTACCGGGCCTAATATCTGCGGCACGCAGCGCAGGGAATAATATTCCTGTACTTTGTCACTGATTACATTCGCAGTTATTTTTTTATCATAAAGATGCTCATGCCGTTTACGGAGCAATCTGCTACCCTTGCCAAGCACGCGCATCCATGCTGCTATTTTTCTCTGCCCGTTATGCAGTTTTACATTGTTCAACTCAGCAGAAAAAGAGTCGCTGTAGGCCTCCATCATTTCATTTATGATCAGCGACAACAACATGCTCCAATGTACAAGCCGGCGAGCCATAATAACATTTATCCCCCCTATACCCGTCATGGCAGATGTGCCATTAAGGATAGACAGCCCTTCACGGATATGAATTTGCAAAGGTTCCTGCTTCAATGTTTTAAACACATTTTTGGCGGGGGTTATTTTTCCTTTATAATAGAAATTGCCTTCGCCAATCATGCCAAGCGCCAGGTGGGCAAGTTGTACAAGGTCTCCGCTTGCGCCTACTCCGCCATGTGTATATATGCAGGGATAAACTTCATTATTGATCAGCACTTCCAGCAGCTTTACGGTATCCTGGTGGATACCGGAATAACCGAGCAGCATGGTATTAAGGCGTGCCAGCATCAGCGCCCTTGTATGTGCCTGCGATAACAAATGCCCCATACCGGAACTATGGCTGCGAACCAGGTTGTATTGAAGTTGGCGCAGATCGGCATCATCTATCCGGTATTGGGCCATAGGGCCAAAACCGGTATTAATACCATAGATCAGTTTCCCTTTAGAGAATACTTTCAAAAAATCATAACTGCGCTTCACCTCACCAAGAGCCTTACTGCATATAGCAATAGAGTCTCCAAGCAATACGATTTTCTCAAATTCAGCAATATTCATTTTTTTACTCCCGACAGCAACCATACCTATATCTATTATTTAAAGAGTATAAAGATAAAAAGCGCTCCCTTATAGTATGCGCGCCTTTATATAATAAACAAAACCGTTATTCCTTGCTGATCACAGAAGTAAACGGACTGCGCAGGTTATCATAGTTCACAAGGTCAACCTTTATACTACCCACCAGTATTGGGCTGTCAACCCGTAACGGAAGATGGTTATCATCATCACTTACCCAAACAGTCATTTTTTCTCCTCCTTTGAATATTGTCCCTTCTATAAGCAGGGGCACTATCTTAATTGCATGATAAGTTCCCATTTTGGTTTCTATATCTTCTTTGCCTACGTATTTGATGTATAAAGAATATAACTTATCATCAAGGAACATGTTAAAGGGTATCTTATCTCCGGGGCTATATTTATTATAATCTATATTGCGGGCATAAAAAATAGCGGAAAGAACATCCTGTGTGCATTTGGTGATCGTGTATGCCTTTTGGTTAGAGATCGCCTGTTCTTTAGCCTGGTAGAAAGTCACATCCTGGTTTATCTTAAATCCACCCTCATTCACATCCCGCACAAATCTTGCAGGCAGCATAGTTTCCTTATCAATATAGGTTTCGTACTTATCTCTCACTTTATAAAACCATTCGTACGATCTGGCAGTTTTGCCATCCCCTGTGATATGATACACCTTACGGCCATTCATATCTTCCCCTTTTGTGATAAAACCAGCATACCCTGCAGTTATCCAAACAAAGCCCATATTATAATAGACCCGGAAAGTTAATTTTTCGCCATCCCTGAAACTGGTATTTTTGGCAGAGCAAAAATCATTTTGAGCAAACATACGGCAGCAAAATATTAAGAAACAAGCGCTAAGGAATATTTTTTTCAGGCTAAACATTTTTCTGGTCTTTAATAGTATCATAAAACTAACGCATTAGCGCAATAATCTCATTCTGATAATCAAAATGCTGCCAAAAATTGAAGGTATTATCAGGTTAAGCAGCCATATACCTGCCGTTGCTGCGACCATACCCACTATATTTGGCGGAGTTGATGAAATCAGCTTGAATAAATGAATACTTAATGATCCCCGCACACCAAGTTCTATAAGGGCTATACCGGGTATTACAGCCAATATCCAAAAAAACAATGCAGCCATAAAAAACCCTTCCGCAAGCGGTATATCCACATTCATCCACTTCAGTAAAAACAAATATTGTGCCGTAAATATTGCGACACGCAGTATGGATATGCCCAATACGGTGAACCGCCTGCTCCGGGGCACTCTATTTTGCAGCCGGCCATATATGGAAAATTTTTGCAACCACTTTATTCGTGCTAATGCCGGTAACCATGTTTCATAACGCCGGTAAATGATTATGATAAAAATATTAGCGATGAAACATAGTCCCAGCGCTACTTTTGCCATAGGCGCCGGAAAAGCTATGTTATAATATATAAGACCCATAAGGCCGAAAATATATACACCGGATAATTGCGATATTATTCCTGTTACAGATACATTTATATACCTCCATGTATTATTACTGCCTATATAAAGGATACGCCCGGGATATTCACCGATACGGTTTGGCGTTATAATAGAAAATGCAACACCGGCAAGATAACTTGAAAATGCCTTTGCATATCCAAGAGGTTCTGCCACATTGGCAAGCAAATACCACTTGCAACCCTCTAATGAAGTATTTACGAACATAAGGAAGATACATAGCCACAGGTATGCACCAGGGCCGGCGCGCTTCCATGTATCAGCACCGATTCCGGCCATTTGTTTTGTTACCTGCCCATATATACTCCATAGCAGAAATAATGAAATAGCCCCGCCGGCAATATAATTAAGCCATATTTTGGTATTTTTGTTCACATTTAATTCATTTTTCTTGAAAGAGAGCCAGATTATTCTTGGAATAGACCCCGGAACATTAGTTATGGGG
>JBIOGX010000116.1:0-5936 GCA_044448445.1 Chitinophagales bacterium | reverse complement strand
GGTTACAGCTAATTTCCGAAAAATCCCCGTATTTACTATATCTTGAGGTTTATCAGCAGACCCTATTTAATCTATTTTCCATGAAAAACCTATAAAAAAACCCTGGTTTTATCTAAAAAATAATGAATCAATTCATTGCCTGACTTAATCAGCATGCCCTAACTATATCCAGCCATTATTATATAGCAGTTTCGCTATCTGTACAGCATTGGTAGCTGCACCTTTCCTCAGACTATCTGATACGATCCAGCAGTTGAGTGTATTGGGCTGGGTATAGTCTCTCCTTATCCTGCCTACAAATACTTCATCCCTGCCCTCAGCATCCAATGGCATAGGATAGGCGTTCATTGATGGATTATCCACTACTACAATGCCTGATTGATTGGACAGAAGCTCTTTAATATATGATTCATCAAAGTCTTTTTTCAGTTCAATGTTTACGCTCTCGCTGTGCCCGCCTATTACCGGCACACGTACTGTGGTAGCCGTAACGCGTATGCTGTCATCCCCCATTATCTTGCAGGTTTCCTGCACCATCTTCATTTCCTCTTTTGTATATCCGTTCTCGAGGAATAAGTCTATATGCGGAATTACGTTCAGGTCTATACGATGCGGATATACTTGTTGCACCTTGCTGCCGGCACGCTGGTCGGTAAGTTCCTTTACTGCCTTTTGCCCGGTACCGCTTACCGATTGGTATGTGCTAACCACCACTCTTTTAATACCATATCGTTTGTGTATGGGGTTAAGCACCATTACCATTTGTATAGTGGAACAATTTGGATTGGCTATGATAAAGTCGTCTTTTGTCAGTACATGTCCATTGATTTCCGGTACAATTAATTTTATGTCTTCTTTCATCCGCCATGCCGAAGAATTATCTACTACCCTGCACCCGACAGCGGCAAACTCAGGAGCAAGCGCTAATGACAGAGCGCCTCCCGCTGAGAAAAGCGCCAGAGCGGGTTTCATACCAATAGCAGTATCGGCGGAAACAACAGGGTACTCCCTGCCTTTAAAAGTTACCTTATCACCCACAGACTTTTCAGACGCCACTGGTATTAGTTCTGTGACAGGAAAATTCCTTTCTTCCAGTATTTTTAACATTGTGCTGCCAACAAGCCCTGTGACGCCTACTACTGCTACTTTCATTATAAATAAAATTGAAAAATAAAAAGGATTGTAAAAGTAGTATTAACAGAGCATTTCGTTGATCACTTCTTTAATTTCTTCACTCTCAGTTTTTTTTAACTTACCCATATAAGTAGCCAATCGTGTTTTATCAACTGTTTTGATCTGATCCAACATGATCATACCATTTTCACCATTGATTTTACAAGCAACTCTTGATGGATATTGCTTCAAAGTATGAGTGAGCGGAGCGATGATTACCGTTCTCATGTACTTATTCATATCATCCGGAGAAATAATAACGCATGGCCTCGTTTTGCTTACTTCACTCCCTACAACAGGATCAAGATTCACCCAATAAACTGAATACTGTTTTATTTCCATGTCCAGTCGTCATTATTTTCATCGTTAAAGACATCAGGCATCACTAATGCGTCATCTCCATTTTTCGCCATTTCTTTAAAAGCCTTTTCCCAGCCCTTTCTTTTAGGAGCGGGTGTTGCTGCAATGATGATAATATGGTGATCTTTTACTTCTATAGATACTTCATTTTCTATATCGCATTGTGTCAGGATGTTTTTCGGTAATATTATACCTTTTGAATTACCGATATTTCTTATTGTTGTTTTCATACCTCAAAGTTATAACTTAGTTATAACATTTACAAATTTTATTTGTATCAAGTAAATAGCTATGAATATGGCTAATATGGGTAAAAAAAGCCCTTTAATGGTTCTGGGTTATTTCCCGACATTTGCACCCATGAAGAACCTTGGTGCGCTGAATAAATATTTTGTCAAATACAAGTGGCGGTTATTACTGGGGTTGTTATTCGTGGCTATTTCCAGCAAGTTTGCGGTAATGCCGGGTAATGTGATCCGGGATATTCTTGACGAAGTACAGAAAATGGCTGCAGCCAAAATAAATCAGTCGGAAATTATTTCTGTTGTATTCAAAGGGGGCATGTTGCTGTTGGGACTGGCATTGCTGCGCGGTCTGTTCATGTTCATGATGCGGCAAACCATCATTGTGATGTCCCGGCACATAGAATATGACCAGAAGAATGAAATATATAATCATTATCAGCGGCTGAATACAAAATTCTACAAAGAAAATTTTACCGGTGACCTGATGAACCGCATATCAGAAGATGTATCAAGGGTGCGTATGTACACAGGGCCTTCGGTCATGTACTTTACATCAGTGGTATTTCTTGCCATCTTCTGTATATGGGATATGCTACAAGTAAATGTGATGCTGACATTATGTGTAATAGCCCCCTTCCCGGTTTTGGCGTTCTCCATTTACGTGGTTAACAGGATCATCTTTAAAAAGAGCGGCAAAATACAGGCGCAACTATCCACGCTTACTACTACCGCGCAGGAATCCTATTCGGGTATTCGCGTCATAAAATCTTTTGTACAGGAGAAGAATATGATGCGCTTCTTTGACACCAATTCCAGGTTATATAAAGAGAGCGCTATTAATTTATCTCTTACCGAAGCTATTTATTTCCCATCAATGAACTTATTTGTCGGCCTTAGTATGCTGGGTACGGTGTTGATAGGCGGCTATTTTGCTATTAATGGGCACATAAGTGTCGGCAACATTGCACAGTTCGTTATCTATATCAACATTCTCATGTTTCCTATCTCCAGCATTGGCATGGTTGCCAGTATGACCCAGCGTGCCGGAGCTTCACAAAAAAGAATTGATGAATTCCTCAATACTACACCTGAAATAGTAACACCGCCGGATGCTATTACACAACAATTAGAGGGGGCGGTGGATTTTGCTGATGTAACCTTCACTTATCCGCATACAGGCATTACTGCACTGCAACATTTTTCACTCCATGTGAAACCGGGACAAAAGGTTGCCATTATAGGAAAGACAGGTTCAGGCAAGTCCACACTGGCGCACTTACTGTTGCGAATGTATGATACCACATCAGGAGTGTTATTATTGGATGGGATAAACATACAGAAGTATGACCTCGGTCACTTACGCCGGGAGATAGCTTATGCGCCACAGGAAGCCTATCTCTTTTCCAATACCATTTACAACAATATTAAGTTTGGCCGGGATGATGCAACTGAAGCTGAAGTAAAGGAAGCCGCACGCATGGCTGACCTTGATAAAGACATTGTATCATTTCCCAAAGGATATGAGACCATGATAGGGGAGCGCGGCGTAATGCTTTCAGGCGGACAGAAGCAGCGAATGGTTTTGGCAAGAGCCATTTTAAAGAACAGCCGGATACTGGTATTGGACGAGTGCCTGTCTGCGGTGGATACACAAACAGAGAAAACCATACTTGCCAACCTGCAGCACTTTCTTATGGACAAAACAACATTTGTGATCACCCACCGTATTTTCACAAGTTGGACCTTTGACCAGGTGATCATTTTAGATAACGGCAGCATTATAGAGCAAGGCACCCATGAAGATCTGATGGCGCTCAATGGCCGTTATGCAAAGCTATACAGGCACCAGACGAGCTAATCCTAAGAACCTAACCCGTGCAAGCCAGAACCAAAAAGGATTTAATAGCCCTGACCTTTAGGTCGGGGTAGGATATTTACCCACCAGGCTTTGGCCGAAATTACTTTTGAAAGACGTGCTACTGCTATACTACGTATTTCGTCTAAAGCCAAATAAACATTACTCATTCCCCCGACCTGAAGGTCGGGGCTACTGAAAAATATTCAGCTAAAAGATTTTTTTGTTTATTCCAAAAATAATATAATTTTGATATTAAATTGATATCAAACAATTTAACAAAATGGAAAAGATCATCAAACCTACAAATGGCTATTTAGCCTTGTTTTTATCTTTAGTTTTTATTGGCGCTGCCATCTACTTTTTTGTAGAACTCGGTAATACTAACCAGGCAATATATGCGCTCCCTGCCGGCCTTTCGTGTCTTTTATGCGTATTTATTTGGAAAGGATTGCTGATCATTCAGCCAAATAATGCAAGGGTGCTTAATTTATTTGGGAAATATGTGGGCTCTGTAAAGGACAATGGTTTGTTTTTTGTCAACCCTTTTTATACGGCAAACAAGCTGACACAACGGGTGCAAAACCTGGCCATACCAACACTTAAAGTGAATGATAAAATGGGCAACCCGGTAGAGATAGGGGCTGTGATTGTATGGCAGATTGCGGATACGTATAAGGCGGCTTATGATGTAGCCGATTATAATGCCTTTATAAAAATGCAAAGCGAGGCTGCATTACGCTCACTTACTATGGGCATTGCTTATGATAATATAGAAGATGAGAAGGCCGTGATCACCCTTCGTGAAGGAGGAACCCAGATAAGTGAAATGCTACAAAGCGAGTTAAATGAAAGGCTGGTTACTGCAGGTATAATAATCAAGGAGGCGCGTATCAGCCACCTGGCGTATGCGCAGGAGATAGCAGGCGCTATGCTGCAGCGTCAGCAGGCATCAGCCATTGTAGCAGCGCGTTTTAAAATTGTAGAAGGTGCTGTAGGCATGGTAGAACTGGCACTGGAACAATTAGGCAAAAAAGACATTGTGCACCTTGATGAAGAAAAGAAAGCAGCAATGGTAAGCAACCTGATGGTAGTGCTTTGTGGCGAGCGTGGTGCGCAACCTGTGTTGAATACAGGATCTTTATATCAATAATCCATAAGCGTGTGGCAGCAAAAAAAACGTTTGTATTAAGGCTGGATGAAGACGTATATAAAGCGCTTGAAAAATGGGCTGCCTATGAATTTCGCAGTGTAAACGGACAGATAGAGTGGCTGATTGATACCTCTCTGAAGAAAGCAGGAAGAAAAAAAGAAAATAAAGATAAAGGAAAAGAAAAAACAGGTTAGAGATTACTTTGCCCTACTTATTAGCAAACAGGCAGTCATTGAGTAATTCTAAATACGCAAGGGCTAATTAACCCATTATCTTTGGCTACTATGAGATGGTTACTTTTTATACTCTTTCTATTGACCTATACTTCTTGCCTTCTGGCACAACCGGGCTTCGGGCCTGAAGTGGGAATAGGAATGAGCAGCATGCATTTTGCCCCAGCTATTGGGTTCACATCTGCATCAGGCAGTTCGATATTCAGTGCCAGGATCGGGAGTATTGCCGACTTTAGCCTTAACAAAAAAATTTACTTTCAACCGGGTATATTTTTATCAAGGAGGGGCCAGTCAAGAGAGTTTTCATTTTATACCAGCGACAGCCTCAATGTATCGGTACAGCAGACACTAACCATTAATTATATTGATGTTCCGGTGAACGTGATATACAAAACAGGTATGCAGGGAAAAGGCAGGATCATCTTCGGGCTTGGTGTTACTCCGTCATACATTATCGGCGGTAGAAATAAACGGTACTCGCATGGTGCAATTAATGACACCCCATTTACCAACAATTTCAACAGGCAAATTGTTTACAGGGATCCTGTGGCCATGTTTGACTTTGGTGTGAATATTATTACCGGTTATGAATTGCCTACCGGGTTATTTTTCCGGGCCTATTATACAGCAGGGATGAGAGATATAGGGTTGAGCGGGGAAATAGACAAAAACCGTATATGGGGCATATCCGCAGGGTATATTTTTGGTAAAGGACGGAATATAAATAATGAAGTGGACGACCTGATAGATAAAAGCAGTAACTAACACGCCTTGTAAGTGAAGATGATTAAATAAAATCCACCAATTTCAACAACTCTGTTCCATTTGTGCTTCGTTGCAAAAGCCTTAAATAATTCATTATTCGCGGATTTTGCGCCTCGCACAAAAGAAACATAATCATTAAACTTGATGGATTT
>JBIOGX010000115.1:0-6012 GCA_044448445.1 Chitinophagales bacterium | reverse complement strand
TTATTATGGTTACTATATTTTTCAGACTAAAGAAACACATGTTGTCACAGATTCCGGCAAATATGTTTATGACCCGGAAACGCCACAGGGAAAAGGATTAGTAGTGTTTAATGATAATTTTCAGCAGATAGACTATTTTTATAAATTAGGTTATGATGAATTGCTTTTCAAACTTAGAAAGAAAAGCAAAAAGTATTATTATGTTTCAAAGCATTATGACATAGAATATTTCCCATTTGCCGGTTTGTTTGAAAGCAATTTTGGAGACAAGCATGCCCCTCACCGCCTTGATTCCAAGGCATCAGAGCTAAAATAAAATCAGGTAAGTGATCTTCACTTATAGTAATTGTACAAATTATGCCTTCCCCATTTTTCTTAACATCTTGCCATGTTTCCATAAGGCGAATATGAAATTCGGCATCACCTGGTAAGGCAAGCCATATTGCTGAGCGGTGCGCTTAACTATCCCGGCTATTTTGGGGTAATGCACATGGGAAATATTCGGAAAAAGATGGTGTTCTACCTGGTAATTGAGGCCGCCGATGAACCAATACATAATACGGCTGCGTGGTGAAAAATTAGCTGTATTTAATAGTTGGTGGACTGCCCAGTTATTCTCTATTTTTCTTTCTTCTGTAGGGAGCGGAAATTCGGAGGATTCTAAAACATGCGCTGACTGAAATATCAATGAAAACCCAAGCCCCGCGGTAAAATGCAATACCAAAAATCCTGCGATTACATACTGCCAGGGCATACCGGAAAAAATAAGCGGTAACACAAGCACATAACCAAAATAAATGACCTTGTATATGCTCAGTTCCAGCAAAGCTTTTCGAAGGGTAATCTTTTCTTTTTTGAGTAATTCTTTTTTCTCGTATTGAAAAAGAAGCTTGTAATCTTTGTAGGTAACCCACTGCAGGGTGAGCAGGCCATAAAGGAACCAGGCATATATATGCTGAAAACGGTGCAGCATGTATTTTTTACTATGCGGGGAAAAACGCATCAATCCCCCTATTTCTATGTCTTCATCCAGCCCTTCGATATTAGTGTAAGTATGGTGCAGTATATTATGCTGAATCCTCCAGGTTACATCATAACCGCCTATAACATTTACAATATCCCCAATAATCCTATTTACTGTTTTATTTCCGGAATAGGAGCCATGATTAGAATCGTGGTGCACAGAGCAACCGATGCCCACCATGCCTAAGCCCATAAAAAACCAAAGTCCGAAAAACAAGTACGGGCTTACAGCGCCAACACCTGTTATAATAAGAATATTAGGAACAAAAAACAATGCGAGCATTACCACTGTTTTCCACCTGAGCGTGCTATTGCCATACGGCGCAATATTATTTTCTTTGAAAAAATCGTCAATATTTTTTTTCAGCGTGTCATAAAAACCTTCTCCGTTCTTAGGCGCGAAACGTACAATATTTAATTTACTCACCCTGGTTGTCTATTTAATGATTTATACAAAATTACGCTAAAATATTCATCATATCGAAAACATTTATAAGAATGAGCCCAATGTCATTGACTAAAGATTTACTAAAACCCGACCGCGTGCCGCACAGCGCATTTCAGTGTCTTATGCAACAATGAAAAAGGTGTACCTATTCAGCGGGGTAGCAACAGAGGCTATGTAATAATTTGGACGTTAAAATCACACTCAACATTATTTCGGCTAAAGCCATGTGTTATTTGTATTATCCCCCGAACTAAAGTTCGGGGCTATTGTTTCTATAAATGTCATAGTGTACTTTAAATGTCTTCTATACAATAAACTATTGTTCTTAACGAAACATCGCAACGCGTTAGGGAGACTAAACGGTATAAATTTGAATATCATATTGGTATTAACAGGACTAAAAAAAAGCCGCTCCATAATGTACCGGAGCGGCTTTTAAAAATCAAAAAAAATTAATGGAGGGATTCGTATTTCTTTTTCATATCTGCTGACTTGTCTAATTTATCTTGCCGGGCATAAACTTCTCTTAGCGCCAGTAATGTTGACTTGTATGTACTAAGGTCTTCTCCCTTTAAGCTGCTTTCATTTGCAGACAATATCGTATATGCTTTCTCAAAATAAGGCATAGATTTAGCAAATAAAGCATCGCGTTTTGCTTTGAGGTCATCGTATTTCCTGAGATCCGCGGCAGAAGATCCTGTAATGGCATTCATCTGATTATTGTATTCAGTAGCCTGGTTGTAATACAAAGCGCCGAAATTGTAGTTATAACCCGGATTCTCAGGTGATAATTTCAATGCAGAAAAGAATGCATCTTCTGATTTTGCTGTTAATTCTACCTGATTTGCAGGTTTCTTTCCATCCTTCGGATTTGCCATTCCCAGGTAGGTAGTTGCAAGGTTGAACAGTATATCAGAATTATTAGGCTCTTTTACAGCGGCTTCTTCCAGTTTTTTTATCAGTTCTTCCTGCTTGCCAGACATAATGTAGTAATTCAGCTCATAATTTCTGAGTGTAACATCATCAGGGAATGCTTTCCTTGCTTCTTCTATCATTGTATGAGCTTCCGCAGTGTTTTTCTGTTTGTTGTATGCATCTATAAGACACTCATAAGCGGTAGGCGTCTTTGTAATTGGGTTATTTTTCACTTTAATAAGCAATGGTATGGCTTCATCATACTTACTTGCATAATAAGCGCTGTTAGCAAGAGTCTGGTATGCATCAGCGGCAATAGTATCCAATCTTTTCATATCAGGTAAGCCTTCGAATTTCCGGGTTCCTCTCATCTCATATACTTTTGTCATGTTCTTCATTAGTTCTGATGATTCTGTGTACTTCTTGTCGTTATATGCTTTTACACCATCATTAAAATAAAGATATGCAGCGACAAGGAGATATTGATCTGCTGTTTTCGCTTCATAATCAGGTTTCACTTCTAACAACTTAAAAAGCGCCTGGGCGCCTTCACGGTATGGATTAGAAGCTTTATACTTGTCTGAATTTTGCAACTTAAAGTATATTTGGACTTTTGCAAACAGCGTCTTTGGTTTTTCCTTTGTTTCCGGGCTTGCCATGGCTTTATCTATGTTATCCTTGGCTTCATCAAAATTGTCATTTTTAATCGCAGTAAGCGCAGAAGTAACATATTTCTCCTGTGCCATACCCGGAAATGTCACGACTAATGTTGCAATAATTAAAATTATTTTTTTCATTTATTGAGATATTATGGTCAAAAAGTATGATTTTTATTTTGATTATTCAAATTGTATTTATTCTTCAACAGGTGTTTCAGCTATAGTTTCGCCTTCTTCATTATTATCTTCATCCGCGTCGTCCTGCTCTGCAATGCGTGCTATGGCAGCTATCCTGTCCCCTTCATCAATATTAATCAGTTTAACCCCTTGAGTAGCCCTGCCCGCTTCGCGTATAGCAGACACCTTCATGCGGATGGTAATTCCTGATTCGCAGGTAATCATGAGGTCATCAGATTCTACCACGCCTACAAGGCCCACCAATGCGCCTGTTTTCGCGGTTACATTGATCGTTTTTACCCCCTTGCCGCCACGGTTAGTAACACGGTAGGAAAGCAGGTATTTATGGTTGACCCCCCCGGCGTCCGGTAATTCAACAAGATTATAGTGATCATCAATCTTATCATCCGGGCCAGCCTCTTCGAGGAATGGCGTACGCTTGCCAAGCCCTTTTTCAGATACAACAAGTATTTGTTTGTTCACGTCAGTTTTGGATACACACAGCATACCTATCACCTCATCATTATTTTCATCAAGCTCAATGCCGAATACACCGATAGCACCACGGCCTGTAGGGCGCACCTTATCTTCGGGAAAACATATCGCCCTGCCGGATTTAACCGCCATCATGATATAATAGTCTTTTTGTGTCAGCGATACATCCAGCAACTGATCTCCTTCTTCTATCGTAATAGCGATAATGCCATTTGCGCGGGGACGGCTGAAGTCGGCAAGCCTTGTTTTCTTAATAATACCCTTCTTGGTACATAATACAACATAGTGTGCGTTAACAAATTCCTCATCTTCGAGTTTAGGAACATCTATCACTGTGCGTATCTTATCATCAGCAGGTATTTGCATCATATTTTGGATAGCCCTTCCTTTACCGTTCTTATCCGCTTCGGGTATCTCATATACTTTGAGCCAAAAGCACCTGCCTTTTTCGGTAAAGAACATCAGCGTATGGTGAGTAGAGGCGACAAACAAATGCTCAATAAAATCGGCATCCCTGGTACGCCCGCCCATCGCACCGCGCCCGCCACGCCGCTGCGCCCTGTATTCAGCGGTAGAAGTGCGTTTGATATAGCCAAGATGAGAAACCGTTATCACTACATCTTCTTTTTCGATCAGGTCTTCGATACGCATTTCATCGGCCATGTAGTGTATCTCGCTCTTGCGTTCATCACCAAATTTCTTTTGCACATCTGTTAATTCGTCTTTTATGATCTGGTAGCGCATGCTTTCATTCCCCAATATTTCTTCCAGGTGGGCTATCAGCTTCATCAGTTCGGCATGTTCTTCGCGAATCTTTTCGCGTTCCATGCCGGTGAGGCGTTGCAGGCGTAGCTCAAGCACCGCTTTAGCCTGTATCTCGCTCATCCCGAACTCCCGTATCAAACCGTCCTTCGCTATGTCGGGATTAGCCGAGTTGCGGATGAGTTTTATTACCTCATCAAGATGGTCAAGGGCAATGAGGTAGCCTTCCAGTATATGAGCGCGTTTTTTAGCCTCGCTCAGTTCATACTTTGTCCGGCGAACTACAACCTCGTGACGGAAAATAACAAATTCAGAAATGAGATCTTTCAGGTTCAGGGTGCGTGGGCGGCCATTGACCAGCGCCACGTTATTGATACCATAAGAGGTTTGCAGTTCGCTGTATTTATAAAGCTGGTTGATAATAACCTGTGCCACAGCATCCCTGCGCAATTCGACTACCACACGCGTACCATCTTTATTCGATTCATTGGCTACGTGCGTGATACCGTCAATGATTTTATTATTCACGAGGTAACCGATCTTTTCAGCAAGAGCGTCACGGCTTACCTGGTAAGGCACTTCAGTTATTACAATCAATTCTTTGCCACTCTTTGTAGTTTCCACGGTAACCTTACCGCGTAATACTACCCTGCCCCGTCCTGTAAGGAACCCCTGCTTTATACCTTCCATCCCGAATATGATACCGCCTGTGGGGAAATCAGGGGCTTTCACATACTTCATCAGTTCCTCTATGGTTATTTCCCTGTTGTCAATATAGGCCAGGCAGCCCTCCACTACTTCAGTAAGGTTGTGCGGCATCATATTGGTTGCCATTCCCACAGCTATGCCTGAAGATCCGTTGACCAGCAATTGTGGTATTCGGGTAGGCAATACAGTAGGTTCCTCCAGCGAATCATCAAAGTTGAGCGAGAAATCCACTGTTTCCTTCTCAATATCCTCCATCATTGCCTCGCCTAACTTCTGCATACGCGCTTCAGTATAACGCATAGCTGCCGGGCCGTCGCCATCCTGTGAGCCATAGTTACCCTGCCCGTCCACCATCATGTAGCGCATGCTCCAGGGTTGCGCCATGCGCACCATAGCATCATATACAGCGGTATCGCCGTGCGGGTGATACTTACCGAGCACTTCCCCTACTATACGGGCGCATTTCTTATATGGCTTATTAAAAGTATTGCCAAGCTCATGCATGGCGAAAAGCACCCGGCGATGTACCGGCTTCAATCCATCACGCACATCAGGAAGCGCACGCCCAACGATCACGGACATAGAATAATCTATGTAGGCCGTTTTCATTTGTTCTTCTATGTTGATCAATATAATTTTATTCGTCTCAGAAGCATCCTGTGGTAAAAGCCCATCGTTATTTTGATCCATAATCCGGTGTTAAAAAAAGATGTGCAAATATAAGGTTTTAAGGCGGTATTACCGAGATAAATAAGAAGTATTTAGCGTTAAAAAAATCACTGTTAACAATAATGTGAATTGTAAATAGTATTATAAATAATATAC
>JBIOGX010000114.1:0-6014 GCA_044448445.1 Chitinophagales bacterium | reverse complement strand
ACTCTATATAAAGGATGGGTTAGTAAGCACAATCCTTACACAATATTAAAAAGAATTTTCGCTACTAAAAAAAATATTTTTACTTTTTTTTGAATTATCGAAAAGATATTGACAGCTTATCCACAGAAATGAGTCATAAGTTGTAAGTCATAACCTGCCTGCCGGTAGGCAGGATCGTAAGTCTGTGATAATATTTTGAAGAATATTTGAGTTCATAAAAGAGCAACAAGTACCCTTCCTGCGACAAAAGAAATTACCAGTCTTTCTGCATCTTTACAGGTGTGCCTTTTTCTTTCTTCATTTTATCCTGCAGTTTCTTTTCTTCCTGCTGCAAGGCATTCAGTAATTGTTCGGCCTGCTGCTGTGAGAGCTTGCCGGGCTGACTCTGAGGCTGTTGGTCTTTATCCTGTTCCTCCTTTTTGTCCTGGTTATCCTTCTGGTCTTTGTCCTGTTTGTCTTTGTCCTTATTGTCCTTATCCTGCTGGTTTTGCTTATCTTTATCCTTCTGGTCTTTATTTTGTTTATCCTGGTTTTTCTTGTCTTTATCCTGGTTCTGCTGCTGCTTCAACATTTCTTCGGCATAAGACAAATTATATTTCGCATCGGCATCCTGCGGGTTGTTACGTAAGGTATTCTTGTAAGCATTTATGGCATCTTCCCATTTTTGCTGAGACATGTAGCTGTTACCTATGTTATAATGAGCCGCAGCCTTGCCTGCAGGGTTCTTTGCCATCTTAGCCGTGGCTTCCATTACTTTCCGGGAAGAGTCGTACTGGCGCTGCTGGTATAAAGAATTACCGAAGTTAAACAGCCCCGGTATATTAGTCGGATCTTTAGACAGCGCCCTTGCATAATCGTTTGCCGCCTCTTTATATTTCTGCTGTTCGTAAAATTTGTTTCCCTGTTGTATATACCTGTTTGTTTGGCCTAATGCTATATTGCCGGGTATAACTACCGCTATCAATATACATATACGCATAATTGAGCCCTTCCTACCGGCAGGCAGGCCCGCCCGAACGTACCTTTTCAGTACGGGCGGGCATTGAGTCCAAATACTCACTGAGCTATTTTTATGCCACATTACTATTCGTTTTAGCTTTCACATTTGCACCCGGCAACAACCATTCAATAAACAGGGCGAGGAAACCCGCCAACAGGAAATATTGAAAGTAGCTGGTAAAATCCGTATAAATTACGGACCCAAGGTTTTTTTGTTCCATGCCGTCAAGGGCGTTAGTGAGCTTTTCAGCCACCTCATCTGTATTTTGCAGGAGGCTGTAGGTGCCATGCCCGGCGCTGGCTATTGACCTGAGTTCCTCTTCATTGAGCTTGCTCACAACAGGGCTGCCATTCTCATCCAGTTTCACCGATTTTGTTTCCGGGTCATACAGCGTAGCGCCCTGGGGAGAGCCGATGCCTACTGTATGGACTATAATGCCCGCGTCAGCGGCCTCCCTTGTTTTTTCTATGGCCGTCTCATCATGATCCTCCCCGTCTGAAATAACGATAAGGGATTTATACTTGCGTTCATTCTGCGTGAAAGTATGTATGCCCATATCTATCGCTTCCCCTATCACGGTACCTTGTGCCGTGCCGGCACCATATCCGGCGATACATTTTGCAATAACATCTTTACTGCGCTATAGTCTATGGTAAGCGGCACCTGCAAATAAGACCTGCCTGCAAATACTATGAGCGCCACCCTGTCGTTCTGCATTTTATCGGTCATGCGCATAATGAGCTGCTTGGCGCGGGTCAGCCTGTCGGGCTGAATGTCTTGCGCCAGCATACTCTTACTTACATCAAGCGCTATTATTACATCTATGCCTTTGCGCTCTGCTTTTTCACTCTTATCACCTGCCCTCAAATTAGCCCATCCTATTATTATTGCGGATAAAGCTGAAGCCAGCAATATGAATTTAAAAGTACTCCTGCCGGGTATGTAACCCCTAATCTGCCCGGATACGAGGCGCTCATCTCCCAACTTTTGCAGTTTCTTTCTCCTCCAGTATATAGCGGCGATAAACAACACTATGAATACCGGCACAAGGCTAAGCGTATATAAATGATTTATGTGCTGAAACTGGAACATACCGTTGAAAACGCAAATTTAATCGGGTAGCGCTATTAACAAGAATAAAGGAGTGTGATTTTAATTTTCTTTAACAGAACGCACAAAGGGTTAATTAGTTAATTGGTTAACCTGCCTGCCGGCAGGCAGGTTGGTTAAAAAGTTAAAAGGGCACACAAGGGCATATCGTTCTAAATTAATCAGTTTTCGGTTCATCATTCGTTTTAGTACTAAGGAAAGATGGCTAAATAAAACTCACCATCTAACTTGTTCTTTTTCATTTTTTCTACGTCATAAAACCTTTAAATATGCGCAATATTCGCTCCCGACCTTTGGTTGGGATGAAAAAAAAAATAACTGCGCTATATAGTGGGTTTTATTTAGCCATCTTTCCTAACCTTTCGGGCAGGCTTCTTTTCCACTTCTTCCACGCCAATCAGCAGGCCCCATGCTTCAAGCCCTTCCACGCGTTCACAGACCAGTTTAATAATGCCGATGATCGGTATGAATAAGAACATACCGGGAACACCCCATAACAATTCTCCGACGATGACAGCAATGATGGTAATGAAAGGGTTCATTTTCACCCTGCCGCCTACAATACGCGGGAATAAAATATTTGCGTCCAGCACATGCACTATAAAAAGACCCAGACCGACTACCAGGGCAGCATTACCTGTGCTGTTGGCAAACGTTACCAACATGCAGATCACTATGGAGGTATATATACCAAGATAAGGGATAATATTCAGCACAGCGGCCATTACGCCCAGCAATAAAGCATATTGGATACCCATTATCAAAAACATAGTGCAGTTTACAAAACTTATTACTATCATTTCTATCATCAGCCCTAATACATAACTGTATATCATGCTTTTTGTTTCTATGATCACCTCATTAACCTTTGGCCGGTACTGTACATTAAATAAATGAAGTACAAACCGCATCAAAAGCCTGCGATGATACAGCATAAAGAAGGTGAAGATCAAAACAAATATGGTCAATACCAAGACCCCGGTAACGGAAACAAATACGTTACTTAAAGAATGTGCTATAGACTCTAAAATGCCATTAACGGATCTGTTGATATAGTCTGTTTGCTGGCGATTATTGATATGGAGCTTGTATGATAACCAATGCTGCAGGCTGTCAAACATTTGCTGGAACCTTTGCCGCAACTGGGGAAAATCGCCGGAAAAGTGAATAATCTGCAACGTAAGAAAATAAATAAAGCTTACGAGGGCAGCAACGAACAGCAATACCGATATGATAGCTGAGGCTACTCTCCCCAAATGCAATTTATTTTCAAAGAACCTGTTTACCGGGAAGAGTAATATAGAGATCAAAAGTGCGAAAACGAGGGGTACGAATATGTTGTCCCCCACGCGGAGTATGAAAAAGACCAATACTATGGCGAGTAATGTGAGCGCCAGCCGTGCATAAAAAGGAAACTTTACCGTACTCATAATTTATTTTTTCGTCAGCTTTCCCATATCAAACCTAACAGAATTATGCCACAGAGCAAAACAATAACGTAATTATTTGGCCTTTTTTGCATTATTTTGCTGCAAAGGCAAGAAGGTGCTGAAAAAATTCTTTCAAAAGGGGCTTATAGAAGCAGGCTGTGATGAAGCGGGAAGAGGTTGCCTGGCTGGGCCTGTATTTGCCGCATCTGTAATACTTCCGCCCGGCTTTCGCCATCCCCTGCTTAATGACAGCAAACAGGTAGCAGAGGAAGACCGTAATAAACTACGTCCTGTTATTGAGCGCAAAGCAGTAGCATGGGCAGTAGCTATGGTGGACCATACCGAGATAGACCGTATCAATATCTTAAAAGCCTCTTTTAAGGCCATGCACCTGGCCATAGACCAATTGCAAACCCGGCCTGACCTGTTGCTTATAGACGGGCATATTTTCTCTCCATACTTTGGCATTGTCCATCAATGCGTGGTACAGGGTGATGCAATTTATGCATCTATTGCCGCCGCCAGCATACTTGCCAAAACCCACCGTGACGAATACATGATTCACCTTCACAGGGAATATCCGCAATATGGATGGAATGAAAACAAAGGATATGGTACTCCTTATCACAGGCAACAGATAATAGAACGTGGACTCTCGCCATACCACCGGAAAACATTCGGTATCTGTAATGAATGGACAGAGGAGGATGAGATGAGTGCGGGCAATTGATCTTTATTGTAATTAGGGATTTCAGTAAGTATAAAATGCACTTAAAAAGCATGTACGATACCTTCGGCATCGTGAATTTGGTAACTTTTTTACTATAAACGTTTGATCCCGTTGGGATCATTTCCTTAACTTAAATAGTAGGATATAAATCGTTGGGGGTGTGTAATTTTAATCTAAATGGTTATTGTTTTTTTGAGACACTCAATATCACATCTGAATATTCGCTGACACGCTTAATAATAACCGGCGTATTATTTTTTTCAGATTCTTTCAGCAGGATTAAATACTTAGGATCGGCATCGTTGGGCAATTTATAGAACCGCTGGGATTCAGAAAACGTAACCTCTATAAATGTATTTTTTGGATTTGCAGCCCGAATAGCAGCAACCGTCATTGCCTGCGCTACACTTTTTGATTTTTTTTTATTCCCTTTCATTGCCTCACAGGATTGCAATGCACATACTACAAACAATAAACTCAACACGCATTTTCTACATGTTGAGTTTATTGTCTGTATGACACCATAATTTACGGGCATGATGTTAAATTCCTGTAACTAACAAGGGTAGAATTGGTATTAGTATATGCGGGGTCAGTATCAAAAGCATAACCCGTACTGTTGGAAGGGCTATATGATGCTGTGGGTTGCACATTGATCATGGATACATGAGGCACATCTCCTGAAGGTACGCAAGCCGGATTTGCCTGTGCATGCAACCAGGTGGATAACAATACCGGCTGATCGAACATAGCGGGGTCAAACACATAAGCTTTTGGGCCGGTTGTTGTTTGTATCGTAACCAACGGGGCTACATGGTACCACCAATTAATACAGCATCCTTTCCATTTTTCTGCTTGTACGCATAACTTATCATTGCCTGCATTTGCAAAGCTGAATATTTTCTTTGTGCCATAGTGATAACGGTTATTAATGATCCAGCACATTTTATGGGCGCGGGCATAACAGCCGTCCTCGCAATATTGGAAAGTAATGCAATGATCAACAGCATAAGGACCGGGTAAGGCGCAACATTGATGCGCTATATAATTAAACATCAACTGCGCTGTTTCAAAATCAGGGATAACGTTTGTCAGACCTGCAGATGTAGTGTTAATGGGAACTATTCCTGCCGGTGTTCCCGGGTTATCAATGATATCCTTGCTCATAGTAGCGAGGTCAATTTTTCGTGCTGTTCCAGGGCTATGTATCACCTCCCTTGCATTAAGCGCACTCGCCTCCTGGGTTGAAGCTTTGCTCACACTGAGTACTGTTGCCTTCCACGGGTCGAAAGTTATCTGAACAGGCGTATTATTACTGAGCGCTTCTTTCAATGCAGCAATTACCACCGCATCCTGTATAGTGAAGACTTCTTCATTTTCATTGAACATTACCTCGGTAGAATTGCCATCCCCCGAAGTACGTATAATTGCAACCGTTACAACAGCGGCCATAGGTTTGCCTTGTACCGGAACAGGTTGGACTGCGTTTTTCTGTATAGCATTATCAACCTGGGATATAGTTGCCGTGTTCCTGCTTTTGTTACATGCATTTACAAGGGCAATTATGGCGATAACAACAATCAGGTATGCAATTGCCGTAAATTTTATGGTACTCCGAGGCGTAGTTTGTTTTTTCATAACCTGCTTTTTAAAATGAAACTGATTTACACAAAATACATACTTTATTATCATTTGTCAAAAAAATTAAAATATATTATTTTTTTTATTTTATTATGTAATATTT
>JBIOGX010000113.1:0-6058 GCA_044448445.1 Chitinophagales bacterium | reverse complement strand
GCTATTGAGCCTGCCTACCGGCAGGCAGGCCATTCTGTAATTGAGCCATTCTCAACAAGTATTTACCAAGCACATCAAACTCCACATTCACTTCAGTTCCTTTTTCCAGGGTATGAAAGTTGGTATGGGTGTAGGTATACGGTATGATGGTAACGGTAAATTCATCCCTGCCTGCATTAAATAGGGTCAGGCTAACCCCGTTGATGCAGATGGATCCTTTTTCTATTACCAGGGCCGCATATTCCGCCGGGAAACGAAAACGAAACAGATGGCTACCTTCAAGCGTTTGTTTTTCAATGCAGGTAGCTGTAGTGTCTATATGGCCCTGTACAAAATGGCCGTCGAGCCTGTCGCCCAGCAGCAATGCGCGCTCTATGTTTATTTTATCACCGGGCTGCCAGACGCCGAGATTGGTTTTAGCAAGGGTTTCAGCTACTGCGGTCACTTTATATTTTGAACCGTTGATTTCTGTCACTGTGAGGCAAACCCCGTTATGAGCTATGCTCTGGTCCACCTTCAACTCGCCCGGTAAAGGGCTGTCCATAATAAAATGAACATTAGACCCTTCATGAATAATATCCGTAACAGTGGCCACAGTCTCTATGATACCTGTAAACATGGTTTAAACTATTGTTTTCTCGCATTTCCATAATGCGTGGTCATCCCCGTATCGCTGGCTACCTGCAGGGTTATATGCAGCAATGTACTGTCAACCCTGTCTTTAGAAATAGTGCCGGAAACGGTATCCTGTATCCGGCAAAGCATCTGGCCATGGTTGATCGTAGTAGTATCTCCTTCAGTGGTGTCAACAGTAGCAATATAGGTGGGGCCTGCCGTAAGCGTTATTGTGTTCCCGTTGAGACAAAAGCCTGCGACATTTATCTTGGTATGCGAAACTGCAGTCATTGTAAGTGTAAAAGAGTCAGCGCGGATAAAAAGAGTATCGCGGTATATAGAATCACGAAAAAAGTAGGTGCCCCCGAAAAGGTCTGTAGGATAAAAACAAACGGTATTATCAGGCTTCCCCGGAAAATTCCAGTTGTAGTTTACCGCTGCGGGGTCATTACAATAATGATGAGGAAGATTTGGGTCATATCCTTTGGGGTCTTTCCATTTTGCGCACGAAAAGAACATAATGCCCCCTACTGCCAACAATATTGCTATGAAAATGATATTACGCATATTAAAAATGGGGTTCATACCCACCAGTCACTTATATTGCTAAACGTATTTTCTTCAAAATTATTCCATTTATGGCTAAAACCGTTAAAAAATTTGTTCAAATAACATAAATCATTACCTTTGCAGTCCTCAAATACCAAAAGGGGGTATATAATATGCTGATAATAGATTCGAAAGATTGCGAAAACATTGACAAAGCACTCAAGAAGTATAAGAAGAAGTACGAAAAATCACGTATCCTCAACCAACTCCGCGATCGCCAGTCTTTTACAAAGCCATCCGTCAGGCGCCGGACAGAGGTCCTGAAGGCTGTTTACAAGCAACAGATGGCTAACGGCGAACTGGACGATTAATAATACTTTAATAAGTATTGCATAAACATATATTTGTGCCCGCTATTGTAAATTCGTATATTTACAATAGCGGGTTTTAATATGTTTGACGAAAGGTTGACCGATTTTATCCAATACCTGAGATTTGAGAAAAGATACTCTGCTCATACGCTTACAGCATATCAAAAAGACCTCGAACAATTCCGCGATTATCTTTCCAAAGAATTTGCATTAACACAGCTAAGTGACATAACCCATTTCCATATCAGGGGATGGCTCGCGGGTATGAAAGGCAATAAGCAAACCGCCCGCACCATCAACAGGAAAATATCCAGCCTCAATTCTTATTATAAGTACCTGCTGAAATCAGGCTTTGCTGAAAAAAACCCGGTACGCCAACTGCATGCACAACGGCTGCCCGAACGGCTGCCTGTTTACCTCAAAGAATCAGAAACAGAACACCTGCTGAATGAGATACAATTTGATGAAGGCTTCAAGGGTATTACAGACCGGCTGATCTGTGAACTGTTGTACTCCACCGGTATGCGCCGTAATGAATTGCAGCAACTGAAAGAAACCGATATAGAATGGAGCCTGAACCAAATAAGGATACTGGGCAAAGGGAATAAAGAACGGCTGGTGCCGGTAAGCCCCGTGCTGCTGGACAGCATAAGAGATTACCTGGAAGAAAAACGCAAGCTAAAAAAACACGATGATACCTATCTTCTTAACTTAGAAAAAGGAACACCATTATATGCAGTGTACATTTACCGGATCATAAAACAATACCTCGGGCAAACAACCACGTTGCACAAAAAGAGCCCGCATGTGCTTCGCCATACATTCGCCACACACCTGCTGAACAACGGGGCAAATATACAGGCCATCAAAGACCTGCTGGGTCATAGCAGCCTCGCAGCTACGCAAATATATACGCATAATAACATTGACAAACTAAAAGAAATTCACAAACAAAATCATCCGCGAGGGTGATCTATTTTTTAACCAAAAAAATAAAAACTATGAATGTGCAAATCAGGACCGTGCATTTCGATGCCGACAGCAAACTTATAGAGCATGTAAATGCCAAGATGGGGAAGTTAAAAACTTTTCATGATCAGATAATAGGAGCAGAGGTTTATTTTAAGCTGGATAGCATGTCGCATCAAATAAAGGATAAAATAGCAGAAATAAAAGTGTATATACCGCAACATTCTTATTTTGTGAAACATCAAAGTAAAAATTTCGAAGAGTCTTTCGACCGGGCATTCGACTCGCTCGTAACCCGGATTATACGCCAGAAGCAAAAACAGTTGGCATACTAAACAAATATCTGCAATTATAAAAAGAGGCTATCCATATGGGTAGCCTCTTTTCTTTCTATACCAAAAATCGCAATGATTACTCAACCACGATCTTCGAAATATATCTGCCATGGGATGTTGAGGCAGAAAGCAGGTAAATCCCTGCTGCAGGATCAAGTTTTATCTCAACCGCTTTATTGGTAGTTGTTATAAATTCTATCACTTTTTCTCCTACTATATTGGTGATCACTACATGCACTTCTTCATCTGCAACGGACAACAGATTCACTGTAAACGTTCCCTCATTGGGGTTAGGAAATATTTTTAACCCGGTAAGTTGTTCTGTAGTGGCCTGGTATATACCTGTTGTACATTGCCCGGCTGTGAGCACCTGTACAACAAACGTAGCCATAAATGTGCCACAGCTATTGGTAACCATATATTTAATAGTATCCACACCTGCAGAAACACCGGTAACAACTCCTGTAGCGGCTGTAACAGTTGCAAGGGAAGTATCGGTGCTGCTCCATCCCCCGCAACGGCAGCTTACAGCGTCTGATAAAGTAATGGTATTGCCAGTGCCTATGCACACACTGTCCCTGCCTGTTATCGTACCTGCACCAGATGGATTAACCGTTACCGGAATATTAACTGAACAGCCTCCGGCAGTGTACGATATTGCAGCGCTTCCTGCGGCTATACCGCTAACAACGCCTGTACCTGATACTGTGGCAACCAGTGTATTATTACTGCTCCACACTCCACCGGATGTGATATCACTTAACATTATTGCTGACCCGGTACAAACATCAGCAATGCCCGCAATTGGCACTGTCATTATAACTGATACTGCAACCCCAACTGAACAGGATCCTAAAGTATAAAAAATATTAGCTGTTCCTCCGGATACACCGGCAACAACGCCTGAACCGGAAACTATGGCAACCAGTGTATTATTGCTGCTCCACACACCTCCCGGCGTGGCGTTGCTTAATGTTGTTGTTACTCCGTTACACAATGTAGTAACGTCTGTTATTGCAGATAGCGAAGCAACGGTTACCGCTAGCCCTACCGGGGAGCATGATCCTAATGTGTAAGACAGGTTAACTACACCTGGTGAAATACCGGTAACAACGCCTGTAGCTGACACCGTGGCAATAGCTGTATTGCTACTGCTCCATATACCTCCCGGCATGGCATTGCTTAATGGTATTGTTGATCCAGAACATACAGTAGAAGCGCCTATAATTGGCGGTGTACCAACATTTACAACAACGCTTATTGAACAGCTTGCCGTTGTATAGAATATAATAGCCGATCCCGGAGATAGACCCGTAACAAGGCCTGTACCTGATACTGTGGCGACTGCCATATTACTGCTACTCCATGTTCCACCTGGCATGGCATCACTTAAATGTGTTATTGATCCGGCACACACCGTAGTTGTGCCGGTAATTGGCGTACCACAACCATTGCCAAATATATAGTCACCGGGAAGTGTTCCTAAAGGAATACCAGTACCTGTGGCAGATGTATAAGGAGCAGATGTATTAGTGGTAGCAAGGGATGAACCTAACCATGCAGCACCGGTATATTCCTGCGTTACAAAAGAAATGTTACTGCCACCAATAATATCGCTTAAATTATAAGTAACCCTAGGTGTTACTGTTGCAGGCCCGGCAGCGCTGTAATTGGTTATTGTCCAGTAATGGTTTACGATATTAGCGGTTAATATACCTGATGCGCCGATACCCGGATGCAAGCCATGAGTGACCTTTATCCCAAAGCTACCACCCGTACCTGCAGCGCTAAACGCAAGGTTCATCGGCGCATAATCCACGTTTCCCACTTCAAAATTCACAGCACTTAACCCGGAAATTGTTTTTATCAATGTGCCATCCACATAGCTGGCTGCACCCGCACCGGTTACCGCTACGGCTATTCCGGGGGTTGACATTGTATTGGTCCCCGTATGCAGGATGCCCCCGGTAAATAATAGTGTACCTGTAGTAGAAGTCGTTTGCGTAAGCGTTACACCTGCACTGTTATTTATGGTGATTGTATCCGGTGCAACAAGCGTTGCAGGCAGATAATATCCGGTAACCTGCGCAACCGATCCGTTAAATACATAATTAGCGTTCGTACTAAAAGTTTTTGTACCCGTAGTGGTTATATTTCCATTAATACCTGCGGCATTAGCAACTTCAAGAGTGGCACCTGAGCTTAATGTAAATATCCCTGTGCCATTTGCCGCATACACTGGGGGGCAAATGAGCGTACCATTAACTGTTAACCCATAAGCGCCCGGGGTAATAGAGGTGTCGGTCGATGTGCTAAAGTTGTCATCTAATTGCGCAGTACAACCTGCATCAACAAAAATATTAGCACCAGACCAGGTACCGGTGCTGGTATTATCTATCAACATAGTACCTGATGTACCGGGAAGAGCCAAATGAACAACATTTGTACCACCTATGCTTGTAGTCATAGCTGCTGTGCCGCTAAAGCTGCAATTCCCATAAATATTATTAGTCATAACACTGCTACTCCCTATTACCCTAATTACACCACCAATCATATTGAAATTCCCATGAGTGTTCATAGTAAGTCTTCCATTACTTGAGGACATCGAAGTTACAAAGCCACCATACATGGTGTAGTTCCCATAAGTATTGATCGTAAAAACAGGCATACTACCAACAGTACTAATAGAACCAGAACTCATAGTAATATTGCCATAAACACTCATGTTTCCAGTATCAGTGGTTCCACATACGGTAAGAACGCCTGCACTCATAGTAATATTACCAAAAATATTTACATTTTCTGTAGTCCCCGTTCCACCTTGCGAAATAGAACCTCCTCTCATAATTACATCGCCATATATAGTGATAGTAGCAGTTCCTCCAATCCCTGTAGCGTTTTGAATAATGCCACTGGAATCAAAAATAATGGTAACAGGTGTAGCGGCGGCTGTACCTACAACCCACGTTCCGGTTGACGATATTGTCATAACCAAATTCACTATCCATGTATCTCCAGGTTGCGTAAAGCTGGTAGGAGATGATGTTCCGTTTTTCCAGTTTGAGAGTATAGTAATATCCCCAGCCGTACATGTTGTCCATGCAGTTGCATGACCTTCAAAACCTTTGCAGCAAAACAAAAACGCTAAAAAAAATATTTTAGGGGCAATGCGCTTAATACTTTTTGAATAGCAGTACAAGTAAAATATTTTCTCAT
>JBIOGX010000112.1:0-6065 GCA_044448445.1 Chitinophagales bacterium | reverse complement strand
TAACCAATTAACCCTTTAACTTCGCGTAAATGATCTCCCAAGCCTCCATACAGGAAGTAATGAACCGTGCCGATATCGTGGACGTAATAGGGCAATTTGTACGGCTCAAAAAGCGGGGTGTCAATTATATTGCCAATTGCCCTTTTCACAATGAGAAAACACCATCTTTTAATGTTTCTCCTGCAAAAGGTATTTACAAATGCTTTGGCTGCGGCAAGGCGGGGAATATAGTAACATTCGTTCAAGAGCACGAAAAGCTTACCTATCCTGAAGCCATGCACTGGCTGGCGGATTATTACAAGATAACGCTAGAAGAAACTGAACGCTCGCCTGAGCAACAGCAGAAACAACTTGCAGAGGAAGGGCTGCGCATACTCAATGAATATGCGGCAACCTTTTTTCATGATACATTACTGAATACTGAAGAAGGACAACTGATAGGGCTTTCTTACTTCAAACAGCGAGGGTTTCGTAAAGATATTATAGAGCGTTTCAGGCTTGGCTATAACCCTGAGCGCGATGATACTTTTTACCATGCCGCGCTTAATAAAGGGTACAAATCCGATATGCTGGAACGCGCCGGACTGGTTAAGAACCGTAACGGTATGTACCACGATGTTTATCGTGGCCGTGTTATTTTCCCCATACAAAGCATGACGGGGCGAATACTTGGCTTTGGCGCTCGTATTCTGAAGAACAATGAGAAAGCACCCAAATACATCAATTCCCCGGAGAACGAAATATACAATAAGAGCAAGGTACTTTATGGCATGTACCAGAGCCGCCAGGCTATAGGTAAGCAGGATGAATGCCTGCTGGTAGAAGGCTATACCGATGTCATATCGCTGCACCAGGGCGGCGTGGAAAATGTGGTAGCCAGCAGCGGCACTTCTCTTACCGAAGACCAGTTGCGCCTTATCGGGCAGCTTACTAAAAACCTGACTATATTATATGACGGAGACCCGGCAGGCATCAAGGCTGCCCTGCGTGGCCTCGATATGGCGCTGTCGCAAAGTTTTAATGTACAATTGGTATTATTGCCGGAAGGTGAAGACCCGGACAGTTATGTACAAAAGTCAGGAGCGGCAAAGTTTCATGAATACATAAAAGACCATAAGCAGGATGTGATCAGCTTCCGCCTGCAGGTAGGGCTGCAGGATGCTGGCACAGACCCGGTAAAGCGCTCTAAATTAGTCAACGAAATAGCCGAAAGCATTTCGCGCATCAACAAAGCAGAGGATTTCTCACTGCAAACACATTACACCCGTGAGGCAGCCCGCAAACTGAATGTTGACGAGGCGGGGCTTATCAACCTGATCAACAAGTACATTCGCGACCGCATAGAGAATGAGCAAAAGCATGCACGCCGCGAAGAAACCTTGCCAAAACCTGAACTACTTAATATAGACCAGGAGCCGCAATTGCCCGGAACATCTGCAACCACAGAAGACCAGCAGGAATGGCAATTGCTTCGTGTACTGATAGAATACGGAGATCGGCCTTACGACGGTTTTGGGACTGTTGCAAAACTTATTGAAGACCGTGTTGACACCGGTTTATTGGAACAACCAATGGTAAAACAGCTATTTTTAGAATACTTCGACCATTACCGGCGTTTCGGAGGCACACCCGAAATGCATTATTTTATTAATCATCCCGACCAGGATACCCGGAATAAAATGGCCTCGTTATTGCACCCGCGTCCAGACATCAGCCATAAGTGGAGTGAAAAATATGGCGTCGAGACCTTATCAGGAGCTATGATGTATGTTAATGATGTTGACAGCACACTATCCTACTTCGAGCTTAAAAAGATCCTCATTATACAGGATCACCTCACCTCCAAACTAAGCAATGAAGTTGACCCATTGAAACAAAAAGTGATGCAGGAAAAATTTATTGAGCTCAGAAGAATGGAACGGGATATTCTGAAAAAACATGGTACCGTGGTTTTTAAATCACATAAACACAAATAACTTGGCCAGAATACTCGCAATAGATTTTGGAAAGAAGCGTACCGGCATTGCTGTCAGCGACCCTTTGCAGATCATAGCCACTGCGCTTGATACCGTTGACTCAAATGAACTGATAGGCTACCTGAAAAAATATATTGCCAAAGAGCCTGTGGAAAAAATATTGATTGGTTATCCATTGAATATGGATAATACCCCTACCCATGCCACTCAACTTGTCGAAAAATTCATCCTTAAATTCGGCAATGTTTTCCCGCACATGCCTGTTGAAAAAATAGATGAACGCATGACCTCCAAAATGGCTTCACAGGCTATTTCCGGCATGGGCCTGAAGAAAAAAGACCGTGAGAAAAAAGAGTTAATAGACGCAGTCAGCGCAGTAATGATGCTACAGGAATACCTGAACACCCCAAACCCATAGTAGCGTATTTGGTTTTTTTAATTCGCGCTGACAGCTTTCTGCACTAATTGAGCGGCTTCGCTAAGGAGTATGGCTGATTGCACCTTCAGGCCTGAGTTTACGATCAGTTCCTGGGCAGCTTCGGCATTGGTGCCCTGCAGGCGCACAATGATGGGAATATTAATATTCCCCAGCTTATTGTATGCCTCAATAACACCTGCCGCTACCCTATCGCAACGAACGATACCGCCGAAGATATTGATCAATATAGCCTTTACATGCGGGTCTTTCATGATGATGCGGAAACCTGCCTCTACTGTTTGTGCATTGGCGGTACCACCAACATCGAGGAAGTTGGCAGGCTCGCCACCGGCAAGTTTTATCATATCCATGGTAGCCATAGCAAGTCCGGCGCCATTTACCATGCAGCCTACATTGCCATCCAGTTTTACGTAGTTCAGGTTATGCTCCCCTGCTTCTACTTCGGTAGGATCTTCTTCGCTCTTATCGCGCATATCCTCAAGGTCAGCATGACGAATGAGTGCGTTATCGTCAATGTTCATCTTGCAGTCCACAGCAAGTATCTTATCATCAGCAGATTTGAACAATGGGTTGATCTCCAGCATAGAGCAGTCAAGCCCTACGTAGGCATCGTACAGATTGGTTACAAACTTCACCATGTTCTTGAACGCCACACCGCTCAGCCCGAAATTGAAAGCAATCTTACGCGCCTGGAAGGGTAATAAAGGAAAACCAGGCTGTACCCACTCTTTATATATTTTGTCAGGCGTATCATGCGCTACGGTCTCAATGTCCATACCGCCTTCTGTGCTGTACATGATCACGTTTTGTTTCTTCGCACGGTCGAGGAGTACGGAAAGATAAAATTCCTTACGCTCGCTCGGCCCGTCATAATACATATCCTGGGCTATGAGTATTTTGTTTACTTTTTTACCTGCGGGACCAGTTTGTATCGTCACCAGTGTATGGCCAAGTATGTTTTTGGCAACACGCTCCACATCTTCGGCGCTTTTCACCACCTGTACGCCGCTTTGATCGGGCACTTCTTTTATACGGCCCTTACCACGCCCGCCGGCATGTATCTGCGCCTTTATCACCGCGAATTTGGTTCCGTTGCTTACTGATATTTGTTTGTACGCGTTTACGGCATCGTCAACCTTGGACACCGCTATACCTTCCTGTGTGGGGACATTGTAACGCTTTAACAGCTCTTTAGCCTGGTATTCATGCAAGTTCATCTGAAAAAATTTTTGCGAAGATAATAATATTAATGTGCAAATTAGAGAAGCTGGGAATATGTGGATGCATATTAGTTTGAATTTTATAAGGGTTTCTAATATTGGATTGGAATAATTATAGCAGTTATTTAACCCCATCCATCCGACTCATTGAACCAATCAAAATTACTTTTTATACCCCATCCATTCCAATCTCCATTTATCATATTTATAACAACCAACATTCTATTTGGGAAAAAAGTTATAGCTGAATCTCTTAGCTTTTCGGTTGTTAATGTACTATTAGTAGTTGTGATTAGCCATGAATTACTTGTTCTATGAAACCATCCATAACCTTCTTTTTTAAGGTATTCTACAAATGAACTTACCTCATTTGTTGTTTCACTATCAACTAATAATACAAACCTTCTCATTCCTTTTTACTATTTTGTTTTTCACCACCTTCTAAATAAATAGATTTTAATCCGTCTACTATACTTAAACCACTGTTACTATCTCCTTGAATTTTCGTAATTAATTCTTTAGCTATTTGATGCTGTTCGGATTGTAAAGGAGAAATGTCTTTTTTGATAAAAATAAAGTAGATATTAACAAACAAAATGAACACCAAAACGAACAATGTCGCACTACAAGATATATATATAAGTTTAGTTATTAAATCAACTCTATTTTCTCGAATAGTCGAATATAATACAAGGAGTAAAACATCAAAGCTAATAGATAGTACAAATACCCTATAGGACAGATGGAGAATTGTCTGTTTGGTATATTTATAAAAGGATTTTTCGCCTTTCAAAAACTCTACAAATCCATCCAGCATTTAGTGAAAGTTATTGTTGTAATTATTCAAAGGTAATAAAAAAGGCTACATTTAGCAGCCCCATTTACTTCTATTATTAGTAGTCGTTCTCTCTTTTGCTATTTCATTTAATTAACCACCCTTCCCCTCAGCACCATCTTATCCACCGGGTTATTACCAAAGTCATAAGGGATATCTGCTAATGAAGAAATCTTTTTCGTAATGATGAGATTTTGCTATCTTAATTTATCCGGTTTTTACGCTCCCTTCATACAAAGTATCGGGGCATAAATCAAGATCACCTGGCCATAATATTGAGCCGTTAAATAGTCTTACCTGCTTAAAAGTATCAGCATCCGATAACGAAGAAAATATCCCTTTTGAAAGATATGGCTTTACATCAAAAACCCGATGCTCCTCATTGGTAAAGGTGAGCGATAATTTAAAGCCGGGTAAAGGATCAACAGATTTTACTCTTGGATTCATAATAACTTTATTTAAGAGGTTCAATTGTGAAAATTTTTCCGCCAGTCGAAGCCAATTGCCAGTTAGCTTTTAAGTCTTCTTTATGTATCTCAATCCATGCCTGCACCAGTCTTACTTTTGAAACTGGTAAATATCTGCCTCGTCCCTAAATTGGTTTACACGTTGGTTAGATAATCCTCCCGAAAGTATCGGGACAGGTGATTTTTGTTTACTGATTGTGTATTCAAAAAATATCCAAAATATCCCAAAAAACATCCCAAAAACTCCCGGTCTCCCCCCAACTGCGTTGGGGACACGCGACCTGCCCAATGGAAGAGTAACGCACACAAACTTTCAGATCACTCCCGCCCATCCCCTTCGACCCTGATAGCTAATAGGAACTGAGGACAGGCTTATTCACGGCACACTCCTTCGCTAAAGCTTCGGCGGACGAGGCAAGGTACAACAGGAAACAATACCATTTTTGATAAGATACCCACAATTTGGAAGTGAAAAATGGGATGAAATGTAGTATGGGAAAGGGTTTTGGGATTAAAAATGGTGTGGATATTTTGTTTTTCAGGGATGGTTAACTATTTCATCATAGAATGTGAAACCAACCAAACGCAGTCTAACTGTTAAGATGATTTGCTTTTAACCAACCATCCTTCCCCTCAACACCATCTTCTCCACCGGATTATTACCAAAGTCATAAGGGATATACGCAAGTGATGGTATCTTTTTGGTAATGATGAGATTGGCTATTTTGCCTGCTTTAATCGTGCCCATTTCATCTTCCAGTTCCATGGCTGCCGCGCCATTTATGGTTATGGCATTTATGGCCTCTTCAGGCGTCATCTTCAACTGGGTACATGCTATAGAGAGCAGTAAGGGCACATTACCTGAAGGGCAGGAACCCGGATTGTAATCGGTAGCGATGCAAACGGGCAGACCTGCCTCTATCATTTTCCTTGCAGGCTGGTAACGGATACCGAGGAAGAAAGCAGCGCCGGGCAGTAATGTGGGAATCGTGCTACTGTTTTTCAATACCCCTATCTCAGCATCTCCAACAAATTCCAAATGGTCAACGCTCACCGCATTATGTACCACCCCCACCTGCACACCACCTGAATTATGGAGTTGGTTGGCGTGAATTTTAGGCTTTAATC
>JBIOGX010000111.1:0-6081 GCA_044448445.1 Chitinophagales bacterium | reverse complement strand
TCATCATAATTAAGGCCCGGGTTCATCATTTTTTCGGTAATAGTTCCCTTTTCTGCTTCAAGCATGGCAATGTCCTTTTCCAGTTGGTCATATTCCCGCTTATCTTTAAAAGAGAATTTCTTTTTCTCAGGAACAGGCTTTTTTATGACAGGAGCAGGTACTTCGGCTTCCGGTTTCTTCGGGCTATCTTTCACCTTTTCTTTTGCCCGTTCTTCAATGCGGTAATTGCTATAGTTGCCCGGAAAATCACGCACTACTCCATTCCCCTCAAACACGAACAGATGATCTACCAGCCTGTCCATAAAATAACGGTCGTGGGAAACAATGAGGAGGCAACCCCTGTATTCACCCAGGAAATTTTCAAGCACCGACAGGGTAGGCAGATCAAGGTCGTTGGTAGGTTCATCGAGTATTAGGAAGTTAGGATTGCGGAAAAGTACAGAGAGTAATTGCAGTCTCTTTTTTTCGCCGCCGCTTAGTTTTGATACGTAGGTATATTGCTGTTCAGGCGGGAACAGGAATAAAGTGAGAAACTGTGATGCGCTCAGGGTGCTGCCATCGGCCAGTGGGAAATTCTCTGCAATGTTTTTTACATATTCAATGAGGCGCATATCTTCTTTTATTTCCAATCCCTGTTGTGAGAAATTGCCGAAGACCACCGTGTCGCCTATATTTATCTTGCCGCTGTCCTGCGGTTCCAGTCCCTGCAGCATTTGGAGAAAAGTGCTCTTGCCCGCACCGTTCTCCCCTATGATACCTATGCGCTCACCCCTCTTGAATGTATAGTCAAATCCTTTCAGTATTACTTTATCGCCAAAGCTTTTATATACTTTTTTCAATTCCGCCACCTTACCGCCAAGCCTGCTCATTTTCATTTGCAGTTCCACCTGGTTGTCTTCCACTTTTTGTTTCGCTTTTTTTTCTATTTCATAAAAATTATCCTCCCGGCTCCTTGATTTGGTGGTGCGGGCTTTAGGCTGCTTGCGCATCCATTCCAGCTCTTTGCGAAACTGGTTTTTAGCTTTATCTATATTGGCGATTGTGTTTTCTATGCGTGCAGCCTTCTTTTCGAGGTAACTTTGGTAATCTCCCTTATAGGTAAAAAGCTGTTCATCATCCAGTTCCCATATCTCATCGCATACGTCCTCAAGGAAGTAACGGTCGTGCGTTACCATAAGCAGGGTTACTTTTTGCTGGTTCAGGTAATTTTCCAGCCACTCCACCATGGTTACGTCAAGATGGTTGGTAGGTTCATCCATTATCAGCAGCACATGCTTATGCTCAAAACCTATATCTATAAGCACCTGCGCCAGCGCCACGCGTTTGCGTTGCCCGCCGGAAAGCGTTTTTACCTGCTGGTCGAGATTGTGTATATTCAGTTTGTTGAGTATCTGGTGCACCTTGGCCTCAAAATCCCATGCGCCAAGCTGGTCTATCCGTGCAAGCGCCGCAGATAATGCCTCATGGTCTTTAGAACCTTCGGTGAGTATTTTTTCATAATTGCGCATAGCCTCGGCTACAGGATGCTTATAATGAAAGATATTATCCAGCACAGACAGTTCTTCGGCAAATTGTGGCTCCTGTTCAAACAAGGCTACTGTTACATCTTTGTGTATCCATATTGTGCCTTTATCCACGGTGTCTTTACCGGCAAGTATTTTCAGCAAAGTAGTCTTACCGCTGCCATTTCTTGCTATAAGGGCTATCTTATCCCCTTCACTGATATGAAAAGTAATATTGGTAAAAAGAGGCTTTATTCCATAAGATTTACTGATCCGGTCTGCTGATACATAGTGCATAAGAGGTGCAAAGGTAAGGGATCGGCGGGATAGTGACGTTGGTGGTGTAACTGCATTATACAGCCACCAACTCACGTGCATTACTGATAGCCGCTTCGCTCGGCTTCTCTCCCCCTATCATACGGGCTATAGCGAGTACCCGCTCGTCCTGTTGTAATACTTTTACTTTGGTTGACAGGCGTTCATTTTTATCAGCCTCCTTATATACATAAAAATGCCTGGAACCTTTTGCGGCTACCTGTGGCTGGTGGGTGATGCAAATAACCTGGTGGTATTTGGAAAGATCGCGAAGCAATATGCCCACCTGCCTGGCTGCCTCTCCTGAAATGCCCGTATCCACTTCATCAAAAATAAGCGTGGGCATGTGCAGCGCCTGTGCGGTAAGAGATTTTATGCACAGCATTATACGGCTCATTTCCCCGCCAGATGCTGCTTTTTGCAGTGGTTGAAACTGGCCGCTTTTATTCGCGTCCAGCAGGAAATTTACATGATCTGTGCCATGAGTTGAAGGTGGTATGCTTTCCATGAGCACATCAAAACGGGCATTTGGCATCCCTACCAGTATGAGGAGTTCATTTATTTTTCTGGTGAATGGGGCAATTGCTTTTTTTCGCAGTGCAGATAATTTTTCCGCTTCTGCAACCAGTTCTTTGCAGAGGATACCCTCTTCTTCGGCAAGTCGTTCAATTGCTTCGTTAATGTCCAGTGTGGCTTTTAATTCTTCTTCCAGGTGTTTTTGCAGTATTAGTAGTTCTTCGGTTGTCTTTAGCCCATGTTTCTTCAGTAACTTAAAGCCGAGGTCTATACGTTGTTGCAGTTGTTCCATCATGCCGGGGTCAAGTAGTACTTTCCCTCCCTCATGTTCCAGTTCCCCGGCAATGTCTTTCAGCTCCGCCCATACAGATGATATACGCTCCTGCAATGGTTTTATTTCAGGCATCACATCAATAATACCCTGCAGTTGCTGGCTGACGCGTTTAAGCTCGTTCACTAACGGTTGTTCACCTTCTTCTAATAAGGTTCTACCAGCCTGCAAAACACTGATGATGCGTTCTGCATGGCTCATTTGTTTTAATTGCTGGTCGGCTTGTTCTATCTCATTTTCTTTGAAGCCGGCCTGCGCCAGTTCGTCAAGGAGGTATTGCTTATAGTCGGCTTCTTTCTGCCATTGCGACTGCCGTTCGCGGTTATCCGCCAACTTTTGTTTTATTGTTTTGTGCCTGTAGTACAGTTTACGGTAGTTTTCTGCGGCAAGGGCGCTATTGCCAACCGCATCGAGCACTTCCATCTGGAAATTATCATCTTCAAGCGCAAGGTGGCCAAATTGCAGATGCAGGTCCACCAATAACGAAGTGAGCTTGTTGAGCACATTAAGCATTACCGGCGTATCATTAATAAACGCGCGCGACTTACCGCTTGTGCTTATTTCCCTGCGGATGATGCATTGCGTGTCATAATCAAGTTCCGCTTCCGTCATAGCCTGTTTAAACACCTCGTTGTTACTTACGTCAAAATAACCTTCAATGACAGATTTCTCATTTTTATTGATCAGTACAGAAGTATCGGCACGCTCTCCTAATATCAGGGACAGGGCGCCTAAGATGATACTTTTACCTGCACCCGTCTCTCCGGTCACCGTATTAAGATGCGCGTCCGGCTCTATGGCCAGGTGGTCTATGATGGCGTAATTCTTTATGACTAACTTCTGCAACATACTTTATCAAACAGTGTTGTAAAGTTACTCCTATATAACGACAGATGCACTGCCTTGTAAACTCTTTACTAATTTGTATTCCTTCAAAGCTACTTCAAGGCAATCCATTGCTGCATTGATATCATCTTTGTTGAGCACATAAGCGAGCCGCACTTCATTTCTCCCTCTGCCGGGTGTTGCGTAAAAACCTGCAGCAGGGGCCATCATTACAGTAGCGCCCTTATATGAGAAACCTTCAAGCAGCCATTGGCAGAACTTTTCGCTGTCATCAACAGGTAGTTGAGCCATAGCATAGAATGCTCCGCCGGGTAGCGGGCATTTCACTCCTGGCATAGCTTTAAGTCGTTTCACTAACAGGTCACGGCGGGAAGTGTATTCAGCATGTACTTCATCAAAATAGTCAGCCGGGAGGTCCACAGCGGCTTCACCTAGTATTTGCGCGAAAGTGGGCGGGCTGAGGCGAGCCTGAGCAAATTTCATAGCTGCGTCAAGCACTGCCTTGTTGCGTGTAACGAAAGCCCCTATGCGTCCGCCACATGCGCTGTAGCGTTTGGAAATAGTATCGAGCAATATGGCATGATTATCCAGTCCTTCTAATGATAAAACAGATGTATGCCTGGCGCCGTCATAGCAAAACTCACGGTAAGCCTCATCGCTGAACAAAAACAGGTCATGCTTCAGGCATATTGCTTTAAGTACGTTCAGTTCTTCTATACTATACAAATAACCCGTTGGGTTATTAGGGTTGCAGATCATTATCGCCTTAGTGTGCTTGGTTACGGCTTTCTCAAACACCTCTGAAGAAGGCAGTGCAAAACCATTTTCTATACTTGAAGGGATTGGTACCACTTTTATACCTGCACCGATAGCATAGCCGTTATAGTTGGCATAAAATGGCTCCGGAATGATTATTTCATCACCGGGGTCAAGGCAGCTCATTATGGCAAACATGATGGCCTCAGAACCGCCCGTGGTTACAATGATCTGGTTGGAGGTAACATTAATATTATTGCGTTTGTAGTATTCCACCAGTTTCTTCCTGTAGCTCTCAAACCCAGGGCTTGGGCTGTATTCCAAAACCTTCATATTGGTATGGCGCACAGCATCAAGTATGGATGGCGGAGTTTCTATATCAGGCTGGCCAATATTGAGGTGATATACTTTAGTGCCTCTTTTTTTGGCGGTATCAGCATAAGGAACCAATTTACGTATGGGAGAAGGTGGCATCTGCGCGCCACGATGTGATATTACCGGCATGGGGCAAAATTAAGTTAAAAGGTTAATAGGTTAAAAGGTTAAAAAGGTTAATATTTTATCCAATTCAAACCCATTCCATCATATATGCTATATTCAATCATATTTTTTCTACATTCCAACACACCTGCCTGCCGGTAGGCAGGTTCAATCACATTAACTTAATCGCTTTAATATTTCTTTGTATCCCTTTCCATTTAGCTCTTTTTATGGGGGAATTTTTAAAGGTTTTATTAAAGGTTTTTTCTGTCATAGATTCCCATTCCTTCAATGACAAGTCGAGTATTTCCGGTATGGGAGTAAAAGCGGGCTCCACATTGTGTTTTGAAAAACGGTTCCATGGGCATACGTCCTGGCATATATCACATCCAAACATCCAGCCTTCCATTTTGCTCTGAAATTCAGAAGGGATCAGGGCTTCTTTTAATTCTATCGTAAGGTAAGAAATACATTTGCCGGCATCTATCTCGGCAGGCGATACTATGGCTTGTGTTGGGCAGGCGTCTATACAGCGTGTGCAGGTGCCGCAATGGTCCGTTGCAAACGGCGCGTCCGCAATAAGGTCAAGGTCGGTAATCAATGTAGCGATAAAAAAGAATGATCCTGAATCAAGGGTAAGTACATTGCCGTTTTTCCCTACCCAGCCCAGGCCGCTGCGCACCGCCCAGCTACGTTCCAATACAGGTGCGCTGTCCACAAAGCCACGTCCGTTTACTGCTCCTATGTTATCGTTGATAAAAGCCAGCAGTTGTTCCAGTTTGTTTTTTATTACATAATGGTAATCTGTGCCATAAGCATACTTGGCGACCTTTGGTGATGAGGGTGTTTGTTGTTGTGATGGGAAATAATTAAGAAGAAGTGTAATTACTGATTTTGCACCAGGCACTAATTTCCTTGGGTCTATACGCAGATCGAAGTAACGTTCCATATATTGCATACCACTGTTATGGCCTTTTTTCAACCATTGCTCCAGCCGTATAGCATCTTCATCAAGCTGGGTTGCAATTGCAATGCCGCACGAGTTGAAGCCAAGCCTTGTAGCTTCTTGCTTTATTAACCTTGTATTATTTTCTGATGACAGCAATAGTATTTGTATTAACTCTCCTGCTCCGCAGGTTTAACCGTTACACCGCGAATTTCCGAAAGTCTTTGCACATATTGATCACTATGTATGCGTGGAATACCTGCTTTTATCTCGCAAAACAGTTGCAGGTCTTGCTTGTAAATGGTCGCTTCTGACTGTTTGAGCAGGTATTGCACTTCACCCATAGCGGGATAGTCAAAAGTGATGTCGAACAGGTTTTCTATCCATTT
>JBIOGX010000110.1:0-6172 GCA_044448445.1 Chitinophagales bacterium | reverse complement strand
GCTACCTGCAATGAAAAAGTACATGAAATAGCCTTTGTTATTGGCCCTTCATTCGGAAAAGAAGTGGAAGATCATTTATGTAAAGTGGCCGAAACACTCGGCGCCAAAGGTAAAATATGCTACCAGGAACAGCCTTTAGGCACAGCGCACGCTATTTTGTGCGCCGGCGACACGCTTACCGGCAATGTGTTCATTGCATTTGCCGATACACTCTTCAAAGCGGAGTTCCGTATAGATAAGAATAAAGAGGCTATTATCTGGACGCAGAAGGTGGATGATCCTTCCGCTTTTGGCGTAGTGAAGCTCAATAACCGTAATGAGATAGAGGCTTTTGTAGAAAAACCAAAGGAGTTTGTATCAGACCTTGCTATTATCGGGGTATATTATTTTAAGGATGGGGATGCGCTGAAAAAAGAATTGCAGCGCCTTATAGACAAAAAAATAATGCTGAAAGGTGAATACCAGATCACAGACGCCATGGAACACATGCTGCAAAATGGGGTGAAATTTTATACAGACCAGGTTCACGAATGGCTTGATTGCGGCAATAAGGACGCCACAGTATATACTAACCAGCGCATACTTGAGATCAAAAAAGATACCGAGCGTTTAGTAGCGCCATCGGCTGTTATTGAGCAGTCTGTTATTATTGCTCCTTGCTATATTGGGGATAATGTGGTGGTCAGAAACTCAGTGATCGGGCCTCATGTATCCCTTGAAAAAGGTGTTGTAATTGAGAATTCACGCATCACAAACAGCATCATACAAATGAACAGCATTGTTAAAAATGCACACCTGGACAATTCCATGTTAGGGAAAAATGTAACTTACACAGATAATCCGAAGGAATTAAGCCTTGGCGATTTTTCAGCACAAATATGAAGGCCGGAAAATCAGCTATTAAAGACTGAGCGCTAAGTTATCCCATTGGACAGGCAAATGATTTTCAGATGAAGATACCATCTTTTATATACGCAATTTTGTACGCTTGCCTAAGTATGGGTATAGCCATACCTGACGCTTACGGGCAAAAAGAAATTGTGGATTCCCTCCCTATGGCTAAACCCGCTTCCTCAGCTCATGCTGATGGATTATACTTTGACGCGATCAAGGCTAAAATGCATGATGACGGAAAGAAAGCAGGAGAGCTTTTTTCACAGTTTATTGCGTTAAATCCAAAAGTTCCCGCAGCCTATTACGAATTATCCACGATCAGCTACAACGACAAAAAACTGGAAGAAGCGGATGAATACATTAAAAAGGCATTAATCCTTAACCCGGATAATAAATGGTATAAGGAGCAACATGCATCCATCCTTGCTGACAAGGGCGATTTCCCTGAGGCGGCAACTATAATGGCAGAACTATCTAAATCTGAGCCGCAAGACCGTACTTATCCGTTAATGGCTGCTGAATATTACGACCATGCTCATAAATATGAAGAAGCCATCTCTTATCTCAATCTTGCGATCACCCGTAACGGCCCGGATGAAGAGATCCTGATGCGAAAAGTACAGTTATATCTCAGTATGAACGATGTGGAAAAAGCTGCCGGCGCAATGAGGGAAATAATAGCCCAGGAACCCGAGAATGGGAAATACTATAAATCGCTGGGAGAGCTTTATGACAATAATAAGCTGCCTGAAAAAGCTAAAGAGGTATATGATAACGCGCAAAAGATACTTCCCGGTGACCCCTACATACTACTGGGGGTCGCGGAACACTATCTGAAGATAGGAGATACCGCTTCTTACATGGGTTATGGCAAAAAAGCGATTACCAGTAGTGATTTCGACGCTGATATACAAACAGGCCTCCTGAAAACATACCTTCAAACTATGCCTAATGACTCTGCGGTAAAAGTACAGGGATTGCCAATAATCAGGCAAATAGTTATCCAGCACCCGCATGATGCTGATGCGTGGGCTTTTTTCGGGGATTTGCTTGACTTCAATAACCAGCGTGACAGTGCGCTCATCGCATATAAAAGATCTCTTGCCATAAAACCGTCCGGCTTTAATGTATGGGAGATTTTGCTTAGAAGCTATCAGGAAGTGCGGGATGCCGATTCACTGATAAAATACAGCGAGAAGGCAATTCGGTTGTTTCCAAACAATGCGCATGTTCATTATTATAATAGTATAGGGCACATGAACAGGAAAGAATATCCTGCCGCGGTTAAAGCTATTAACCGTGCCATTGATATGCAGTCGGAAAACAATAAACAGGCTCTGTTACTGATGTATTCATTACAGGCGGAAATCTACCATAATAATAAACAAGATAACCTTTCCGATCAGGCGTTTGATAAAGCCCTGCAGATCGACCCCAATGATGCAACCGTTCTGAATAATTACAGTTATTATTTATCTGAGCGCGGCATCAGACTGAATGAAGCCGGAAAAATGTCAAAGAAGTCGTTAGATATTAGGCCGGGTGAAGCCACTTTTCTTGATACTTATGGCTGGATACTCTATAAACAGGAAAATTATGAAAAAGCAAAAGAATATATACAGCAGGCGGTAGATCGTTCGGGCGTTAACGCAGATGCTACCCTATATGATCACCTCGGCAATATATATTATAAACTGAATGATAAAGATAAGGCGATGCAGTACTGGAAAATGTCGAAAGAAAAAGGCTGCGATGATCCGCTACTGGATAAAAAGATCAATGAGGGAAAATTGTATGAATAGATCAGTATGTGTTGTCATACTCCTTTTAATGGCTGGTACACTTTCTTCGTGTTCTTTTCATAGGTTAGTTGCCGGTAAGAAAGCTAAAAGTTATGATTGGAATAAAGCGGTAGCCGATACAAGCCATGTTAACGGTCTTATGCCGCGTATCATATTTCCCCAGCCGGATACAATCGCCAATACCAATGATACCTTGAGCCTTGTAAAAAAATTAATTGATGAACTTACCCCATTATGGCAAACAAGATTTGTTTATAAAACTTTCTCAGGCAAAGCCAAAGTGCACTATGAAGGGCCTGATGAGAACCAGGAGTTTACTGCACATTTCCGTATCCGTAAAGATAGTTTGATATGGATTGCCATAACCGGTCTTGGGGGTATGGTGCAGGTGGCTCGTATATACGTCACACCTGATAGCTTTATTATGGTCAATCAAATGCAAAAAGAAGTCACCCGTATCCCACTTGACAAGGCTGCTAAAGTATTGCCGGCAAAAGTTGACTTTAAGTCATTGCAGCGCCTGGTGGTTGGTGAACCGATACGCGATGGCGTGATTACAAATGCGACCAATTTTGGCGGTTCATGGTCTTTGAGGGTGGAAGACAGCAGCTACATACAACTCATTATTTATAATAAAGCCGATAGCACTGTACGCTCCGGCCAGTTGCGCACCCGCGACCCTAATGGCCCGCAGGCAATAATAGAATGTGGCGGCTATGTAATGATCAATAACCGGAAACTTTCAACCAACCGGGTAATAAATATTCAGAATGGGAACGATGTTTACATGCTTGATATGAATTTTATGAGAACTGATTTTGACCTGGAGCTTGATTATCCGGTATCTATCCCATCAACTTATACTTTGAAGGAAGTTAAAAAATAAAGTGTTTTAGCCGGCTCCTCTGCCCATCATGATTGTGATCATAAATATTATCCCGGAATTGTTGTATCTTAACATTCCAATTTTAAGATTTATTACGCTATAAAAAAATCAAATGGAAGCGCAGACACTTTCTTCTACAATACAGGGCGGTGGCTTTTTGATAAAATCTTCTCAGCCCGATAATACTTATACGCCTGAGGATTTTAACGATGAGCAGCACATGATCATACAAATGTGCAATGATTTTCTCGGAAAAGAAGTGTGGCCACACCTGGTTGACATTGATGCACAGAAGGATAACATTATGCCCAAACTGCTCGAAAAGGCAGGTGCGCTTGGTTTGCTCGGAGCCGCATTCCCTGAGCAGTATGGAGGTTTAGGTAAGGATTTTGTTACCGCTACATTGATCAATGATTGCCTCGGCGCCGGTAATTCTTTTAGTGTAGCTATGGCTGCGCATAATGGTATTGGTTCATTGCCTATTCTTTACTTTGGCACAGAGGCGCAAAAGCAAAAGTATATTCCAAAACTTGCTACCGGTGAAATGAAGGGCGCGTATGCCCTTACAGAACCCGGCTCAGGGTCTGACGCTCTTGCAGCCAAAACCACTGCCACGCTTACCGCTGATGGCAAAAGTTACGCGCTCAATGGCCAGAAAATATGGATAACCAATGCGGGCTTCGCCGATGTGTTCACCGTATTTGCCAAGATAGATGGTGATAAGTTCAGCGCATTTATTGTGGAACGGAATACACCCGGCCTAACCTTTGGAGAGGAAGAACATAAGATGGGTATCAAAGGTTCCAGTACACGCCAGTTATTTTTCGAAAATTGTATTATTCCTAAGGACAACCTGCTCGGTGAGATCAGCAAGGGCCATGTCATTGCTTTCAATATATTGAACATTGGCAGGCTGAAATTATGCGCGGCTGCTACCGGAGGCGGTAAATTAGCGTTGAAGGTGAGTATCCAGTATGCTAAAACACGTGAACAATTTAAAGTGCCCATAGCAAGTTTTGGCGCTATACAACACAAACTGGCGGAAATGGCGATAAGGACATTTGCCTCAGACACAGCATTGTACCGCACCGCAAAATGGATAGACCAGAAAGAACAGGAACTGCTGGATGCAGGTAAGAAGGACGCACTCCTGGGCGCTGCCGAAGAATACGCCATTGAATGTGCAATGCTCAAAGTAATCGGTTCGGAGTGCCTCGACTATGTGGTGGACGAAGGCGTGCAGATACATGGTGGTAATGGCTACTCCGATGAGTATAATATTTCCCGCGCTTACCGCGACAGCCGCATCAACCGCATATTTGAAGGCACCAATGAGATCAACCGCCTGCTGACGCTTGATATGTACCTGAAGCGCGCCATGAAGGGCAGGATCAATATTATGGAGCCTGCTATGGCTGTGCAGAAAGAGCTGATGAGCGTGCCTGATTTTAGTACTGATGATACGCCATTTGCCGCTGAGCAGAAAGTGGTCGCTAATTTTAAGAAAGCGATACTGATGTGTGCCGGCGGAGCCGCCCAAAAACTGATGATGCAACTGGAGCATGAACAGGAGATACTGATGAATATTGCCGATATGGCTATTGATACCTTCCAGGCTGAAAGTGTGCTGTTGCGCGCCATGAAGATGGCAAACAGTAATGACGCCAATGCAAGTCTTGGCGCGGATGCCGCACGTACGTTTATCTGCGATGCCGCCGACCGCATAAATCATGCAGGCAAATGCGCCATAAACGCCTTCGCGCAAGGCGATGAACAACGCATGATGCTTATGGGACTGAAACGTTTCACGAAAGCAGACAGTTTCAATACAAAAGAAGCTCGTCGCAGGATTGCAGCCAAGTTAATAGAAACAGAGAGTTACTTTTTTAATTGATTTTTGGTATTTTTGAATATAAGTTACTTTATGGAAAAGGCTTTGAAATATGTGGTTGATGATAAAGGAAACAAATCTTCAGTACTGGTTGCAATCAGTACCTGGGATGACTTGAATGACAAATACAATAAGCTTGCTAAAAAAGTAAGTATTTTAACGGGAATTCAAAAAGGGCTTAAAGAAGTTGCAGAAGCAAGAAAAAGCGGTAAAAAACTTCAGACACTAAAAGACTTTCTGAATGAAAGTAACAGTTAGGATCACAAAGAACTTTAAATCTGAGGCCAAGCCTTTATTGAAAAAATATCCTTCTCTTCATCAGGATTTGCAGGAACTTGAAAATAAACTATTGCAGGATCCTAAAACCGGTATGGAAATAGGGAAGAATGCATATAAGATCAGGTTACGCATTAAGAGTAAAGGAAAAGGTAAAAGCGGTGGTGCAAGAGTAATAACCTATCTTGAGCATTTAATTATTGCAGAATTGAACAGTTCTGTACATGAAACTACGGTTAATCTGATCTCCATCTATGATAAAGGAGATACGGCTACAATCTCGGACTACGAATTAAAAAGATTGATCCAAATATTCCATTCTGCAAAATAACTTTGCTTACTCAGATGGTGAGTAAACTAATAGAAACAGAGAGCTACTTTTTTAATTGAAATAGTTACAGGTAGGTTTCTTCTGAAAGGGAT
>JBIOGX010000109.1:0-6197 GCA_044448445.1 Chitinophagales bacterium | reverse complement strand
GTTACTAAATATTATTATCTGTCCCATCGGTACTGCCAATATTCTTACCTGTATTGCTGATTACACCCATTTTGCATAATAGTTTCCAGTTCTCACGCTTATGTATAGGTTGTATGAAAAGGGCTATTGCCGCCATGAATGTTATCATTACCAAATCCCGAACTTTTAGCCTTTATTTGTTGTTTCATCTTCTGGCTGGTCATGCGTTTTTTGATCAATATTTCTATATGCCCATCCGTATATAAGCGGGAATACCCAAAGACTGAAGATCATAGCGCATAGTATGCCGCCAATAACAACCCTTGCCAATGGCCTGCTGCTTTCTGAGCCAATACCATGTGATACAGCAGCAGGTAAAAGGCCAATCGCAGCCATCAAAGCAGTCATTACTACCGGCCGTATTTTTGAATTAACGCCGAGTTTTATGGAGTTATATAAAGAGCTATGATCGCGCTCCATTTTTTCAAGATTTTGTTTAAATACAATGATCAGCAATACCCCATTTTGAATACAAATACCAAACAGCGCAATAAAACCAATACCCGCGGAAATATTGAAATTAGTGCCTGTAATAAGCAATGTTACAATACCGCCAACAATAGCAAAAGGAACATTAAGGAATACGAGGAGCGCGTCTTTAAAGTTGCCAAACATGGTAACTAATAAAAGAAGTATGAGTAAGAGGCTTATGGGTACAACTTCAGCAAGGCGTTTAGTAGCTCGTTGCTGATTTTCAAAATCTCCCTGCCAGGCCATAGTATAGCCATGTTTTAAATGCACTTTTTCCTTTACTTTTTTCTGGGCTTCTGCTATCGTGCTTCCCATATCACGGTCCCTTACAGAAAATTTAAGCGCGGAATAACGTTCATTATCATCCCTGAAGATAAGGCATGGGCCGGTTTTCTGTGTTATCGTTGCGAGTTCTTTTATAGGCACTTTTGAGCCTCTTTGTGTTGGAACAAGGAGGTTGCCAATATCATCGGGCGTTTTTCTGAATTCATCCGGAAGGCGAACCCTTATGTCAAATGTTCTCGCCCCTTCGTACAAAGTTGAGGCAGATTGTCCGCCAATAGCCATTGCAACGACCGCATTCGCATCGGCAGTAGCTACGCCATATAGTGCCATTTTCTGCTGATCAAGATTTACATCCAACTCAGGCTGCCCTATATTGTGGATGACCCCAAGATCAGTAATGCCTTTTACATCTTTCAGAATATTATACACTTCGTTCACCTTGTTTTCCATATAATTCAGTGAATCGCCATATACCTTTACACAGATTGATCCTTTTACACCCGATACCGCCTCTTCCACATTGTCCATAATAGGTTGTGAAAAATTAAGTTCAGCACCCGGTATTACAGAGAGTTTACTATTCATCTGGCGGATCAATTCGTCCTTACTGATCCTGGGATTCCATTCGCTTTCAGGATAGAGCATTACAGAGAATTCATTATTGTAAAAGCCGGCTACATCGGTACCATCGTCCGGACGGCCTGTTTGGGATACCGCATATTTTACCTGTGGAAAGGTCATCAGTTTTTTCCTGATCTCTGTAGAAACCTCAACTGACTTTTCCAAAGAGATGCTATAAGGCATTTGTACTCTTAGCCATATAGAGCCTTCATTCAGTTCGGGTAAAAATTCAGATCCTAAAAACTTAAAAGAAAACAAACCGATAACCATAATGATAATTGATACCGGGATTACAATCTTTTTACGCTTGTATGCCTGAGTAAAGCCTTTGAGCATAAAGGCTGTAAGATGATGTACAAACAGATTACGGCGCTCATGCACGTTCTTTTTAAGTAAAATGCTAATGAGTACCGGAACCAATGTAAGCGTGGTGATCAGGGCGCCTACCAATGCAAAACCTAATGTATAGGCAAGAGGCGAAAACATTTTGCCTTCTACCTTCTGAAAAGCGAAAATAGGCAACAGTCCGGTAATGATAATGAGTTTCGCAAAGAAGATAGCTTTACCTAACAAAGCGCCGTTTTTCTTTATCAAGCCATATTTAGCCAGTTTATTAAAACGTTCCATCCCTACTTCATTTGCCTTGTTGTCAAGGATTACGAACATGCCCTCCACCATAACTACCGCGCCATCTATGATAATGCCAAAGTCAACAGCGCCAAGTGAAAGCAGGTTGGCCGACATACCCATTAAATGCAAACAAATGAAAGCGAAAAGCAGCGCCAATGGGATAATGACAGATACGATCAGCGTAGTACGCCAGTTAAACATGAATAAGGATACCAACAATGTTAAAAGGATGATCCCCTCTGCCAGGTTGTGCGTAACAGTGTGGGTTGCATATTCTGTAAGGTCAGAACGATCATAATAGGGAACAATACGGGTATCCCAAGGTAAAATACCATTATTTAGTTTCTCCACTTTAGCCTTAATGGCTTCGACCACTTCAGTGGGGTTAGCTCCTTTACGCATTACCACAATAGCTTCAACAACATCAGGCTCGTCAGTAATGACGCGCTGACCTGTTGAATCTGTTAACCCATTTGACCGTGCCACCCACCCAAGCCGTGGCAGATTAGATATCTTCACCTGGGCTACATCTTTTACCAGTACCGGCACGCCATTTGTATTATTTATAACAATGTTTCCTATTTCATTGATATCATTGAGCAATCCGATCCCCCGTACTATGAATGCCTGGTTATTCCGGACAATAACATCCCCACCAATATTGATATTCGTTTTTTGAACAGCGGTAAATACATCCAATGGTGTTATATTCAGGGAGGTCAGCTTACCAGGGTCAACTTGTATTTCATAAGTTTTGGTTTTCCCGCCAAAACTGGTAACATTGCCAACACCAGGCACAGAACGCAATTGGCGTTCTATTACCCAATCCTGAATAGTTTTTAATTCGCGCACATCCCGTACATTACTTCTCAATGTATAACGGTATATTTCACCGGTAGGGCCGGTAGGAGGTTGAACTGAAGGCTGGACATTAGGTGGCAGCGTTGCATTTTGTAACAAATTCATTACTTGCTGACGTGCTTCAGGATCTCTTACGTTATCGTCAAAGATCAGCTTTACATACGATAAACCAAATATACTCGTGCTACGCAGGCTCACTTTTCGCTGTACAGGATTCATTGCTATTTCTATTGGAATAGTAATGAATTTTTCCACCTCTTCAGCGCTACGGCCCGGCCATTGTGTAATGATACTTATTTCCGTATTTGTTACGTCAGGAAAAGCTTCGATAGGCATGCTCTTATAGGTGAGCACACCCGCTATGATTAATATAAGCGCGCAAAATAAAATGAAATACCTGTTTTTTAGTGAGAACGCTATTATGGATTTAAGAAACTTAGCCATTAGAATGTTTTTAATGATTAATTATTCAACTCGCTGTAAATTTGAAGGGCCAGCGAAGCTATGATCCTGTCACCACTTTGTACACCTGATCTGAGGTACGTTTTATCGCCTAAAGTATTCAATACTTCAACGGGGGCTATATCTGCATCAGCCTTGCCTTTATATAACACCACATAATACCGGCTATTTTCATACACCAGCGCCTTGCTCGATATACATAGCGCCTCCTTGCCCTCAGGATTTGAAACAACTACACTCGCAAACATTCCCGGCTTTAAAATATAGTCAGGGTTTGATAATACTACCCGGACTTTGATAACTTTACTTGACGGGTCGAGTACGTTGAGTATCTTATCCACCTTTCCTTTAAAAACCTTGTCCGGCGCAGATAAAATCCTGACTTCCACTTCATCGCTGATATGCACTTTTTCAACATTGGCTTCATATACATTTGCCTGTACCCATACTTCTTTAAGATCGGATATGGTAAAGAGACTAGTCCCGTTATCTGCGCGGACTGATGTGTTGTTTGTAGTGTTTTTTTGGACAATAAATCCATTGATCGGCGATTTGATTATATAGTCGCCCCTGGTACTATTGCCATTTATTTTCAGTACCCTCTTTGCAGTTTCCAAAGCAGATACCGCCTGGTCATAATTGGTTTGAGCAGTGGTAACATCCAATATAGAGGCAAGCCCACTTTTGTACAGGTCATTAGCGGCATCTAACTGTTTTTTTGTAGTGGTAACATTTGTTTCCGCTATGACAAAATTATTACTGTACCCCGCCATCTCACTGCTCTTTACGACTGCCAGAACCTGACCGGCTGTAACATAATCTCCCAATTGAACTTTTACATCCTGTACGTTTCCGCTCACTAAGGAAAAAATATTTACCTGCTTATCCTGGTTGAAATCTACCATGCCGGTCAGTGTTATGGCATTTACCAGCGGACAGTTTTTTACTGTATCTATTACTAACGTACGCAACAGCGAATCAGGTATCACATATTTTACCTTTTCTTCAGATTTTTTTATACTTTCTGAACAGCTTTGCAGGAAAAATAAGGTAGAAAATAATAATGCTAACCCCCGGCCCCTAAAGGGGAGTACTTTGATCTTAGTCATTAGACGCTGGTTCATTTTTTAAGTTTTTTATAATGTTTTTAATTTCTATTCAAAAGTTAAATGTCTTAATCTCATGTCGCTCCCCCCTGCCTACTGGCAGGCAGGTTTAGGGGATGGGGGTTTATTTGTTAAAGAAATTAGTGCCCGTCAGGAAATTGATGTTTTCCAATGCGTTCACCTTGTTAAACTGAATTGTATTTAACTGCACTATATTTTGTTTATAGGAATCGTAAAATGTAAGAAAGTTCAGGAGGCTGACATTTCTTTTCATATAATTCTCAACCATGGCATGAGCCAGCCTGTCAAAATTGCCGGCAAAAGTGGGGTCAATTCCTTTGTATAGTTTATCGGCGTCAATGGCTTTTTGCAATCCACGGCTCACCTGTTCCTCCAGGGTTTTTTGAGTAAGCTGCAATTGAGTATTATTGTAATCAATAAGTATCCGCGCATTTTTTATATTACCCTGGTTGCGGTTAAAGATCGGGATTTCGATACCTAAGTTTATAGCATTGAAATCAGTGATATAACTGCCATGCCTGTCAGTTCCCACACCTGCTGTTAGATCAGGAACCGCCAGCGCTTTCTGGTAAGTATAGGTCTGCTGGCTTAATAGCAGGTTATCCTTAGCTATCATAAGGTCGGTGCGGTTAGCATACGCCGAATCCAGCAAAGATTTTATGCTATATGTAAGCGGGTCACTTTTTACTATTCCCGGGTCTAAGACAGGTTTTATGTAAATGTTTGGAGCGGTCTGAAGTAGTAGCCTTAGCTGACTTTCCTGGTCGTTGATATTATCAATCAAAGTTTGATGCTCATTCTGTAATGAATATAGCTGAGCCTGAACGCGCACAATATCAGCCTCTGCCACATAACCTTTATCCTGTACTTCTTTATAAGCAGAAACAATCTTTTTCAGCGATTGAATCTCATCATCATATACTTTTGCAGTTTGCTGCTGGTAATAAATATTAAAGAAGGTACCACGCAACGCTAATTTTAAAGTCCGCAACAGGTCATACAAGTTATCTTCCGCAAGTTTATGGTTTGTCTCTGCAATATTGACTTGTTTTTTGATTTTGCGGGATAACACGATCAATTGTGATACCTGGTATGCCTCCTCTCCCTGAGCAGCATTTGTCTGAAACCATTTCCCGGTTTGTGTATTGTACGCGCCTTGTTCAAAGTTAATATTTGGGTTGGGGTATAAGCGTGCCTGGATAATAAGCGCTTTAGTTGCATCCACATTATATTTCTGTGCAAGCATTTGCAGGTTGCTATCAATAAATTGTTTTTCAGCCTGCTTAATATCCATCTTTACCGTATCAACTACAGGCAACTTCTGGTCTTGTGCGTATGTTATGTGTGTATGCCAAAAGAACATGCATAAGATGCATATACTTTTCGCAAGCTTGTTATAAAGCATGCAAATTATTTTAATGATTACCTTATATTTTGTAAAATTACCTGAAACAGGTATTTATGCTCCTAACGGCAGTCAGGATAGATATTGAGATATATCCTTAGGAGGGGGAGGATTAATTTCCTTGTAAAATAAATAGCTGTAATTTTCAGGTAGCGCGCAGATGTATTTAACCGGCGCCGTAGATTGAAAACAATAACCGCTCTTATGTGGCAGCATCAGTTCAAAAGAAATATACTTAGTTACATTTGTCTTATGGTTGCTATTATCCTGTGATGAGGTTAGTGTTTGTATAGAAG
>JBIOGX010000108.1:0-6242 GCA_044448445.1 Chitinophagales bacterium | reverse complement strand
GGTATTACCTGAACGAATTATTAAAAAGAAATGGCGTCAATGTAATTGGAATATCACGATCGGGCAATTGGATCCATACAGACATAAGTAATTACGGGGAAGTAGCAATAATCGTTAAAAATAGCAGGCCGGATTATATTTTTCACCTTGCAGCAAATTCTACAACACGGCACCAGGCGCTGTTTGAAAATCATGCTACTATCAGTACCGGCGCCTTTAATATTTTAGAAGCGGTAAAACAATTTTCTCCAGGCACAAAAATATTTCTTTCAGGTAGCGGGCTGCAGTTTAAGAACAATGGCCTGCCTATAAAAGAGACAGATCTTTTTGACGCTACAAGCGCGTATGCCGTAAGCAGGATACAATCAGTTTATGCAGCGCGTTACTATCGTTCCATAGGAATTAAGGCCTATTTTGGTTATTTTTTCAACCATGAAAGCCCTATGCGCCCTGAAAGGCATATAAGTAAAAGAATTGCCAATGCAGTGAAAAGAATTGCAAACGGAAGTAATGAAAAGCTGGAGATAGGCGATATATCCGTTAAAAAGGAATGGACTTACGCAGGCGATATTGTGAAAGGCATTTTTACACTGGTACAACAGGATAATATATTTGAAGCTACTATAGGGTCAGGGTTGGCATATTCCATTGAAGAATGGCTTGAACAATGTTTTGGATTAATACAAAAAGACTGGCGGGATTTCGTCATTGAACGAAGCGGTTTTATATCTGAATACCGGATACTGGTTGCTGATCCCTCAACCCTATTTTCCCTGGGCTGGAAACCTGAAGTTTCTTTCTCATCGCTTGCTAAAATGATGGTGCAAAACACATGAGTGCACCAAAAAAAATATTACTTCTGCAGCTAATGTCCAACGGTGATTGCCTGTATGCAACTGCTGTTGCCCGGCAGATCAAAAAGGATTATCCCGGATGCCATCTTACCTGGGCGATAGCCTCTTTTTGCAAAGCAATAATTGACAATAACCCCTACGTAGATGCTGTATGGGAAATACCCGGAGTAAATAAAAGCACTTGTACAGATATTGTAAGGAAATTAAGAAAAGAAGCAGAGCAGAAAAGAATTAATGGTGAATTTGACGAAGTTTTCTTTACACAGATAGTTGACGATAACCAGGCTAATTATGACGGGACCATACGTTCTTCTATTTTTCGCGCTTACGGCAAACCGATTACAGTACCTGTAACCCCTGTGCTTCGTTTAAGAGCAGAAGAAATTGAAAAAGCCGGGAATTTTGCGGAACAATATCATTTGAAAGAATTTAAAAACATTATACTTTTTGAATTTGCTCCGCAAAGCGGGCAATTAGCAATGACACCGTCCCGGGCAATTGAGATTGCCAATGAAATAGCCAAAAATGCCGATACCGCGATCATACTTTCATCTAATATTAAAATAGGCAACGAAAACAAAAAGATTATTGACGGCAGCGCTTTAACGCTTAGAGAAACAGCAGCGCTTACTCATTATTGCACATTACTGTTAGGATGCTCCAGCGGCATAACATGGATATCCACGTCTGATGCTGCAAAAGCATTGCCTATGGTGCAGTTGTTAGACCCTGATGCTTATTGGGTTAACCCGATCTCGAGAGATTTCCAAAGATGTGGCTTTTCAACCGAAAACCTGGTAGAGCTTTACCAAACTACGCCTGAAAAAATTACAGGGTGTATAAAGGCAGTATTAACTCAGGGATTTCCGGCGGCTAAACGAATTTATTATGCTCCGTTGCCACTACAGTTTAAAACTACAAGACGGAGTATTTACAATATGCTTTGCTTTTTACAATTCAGCGCAATTGTGAAACATATCCGGATAAATATTGGTGTTTTCGGATGGCATCCGTTACTGATTAGAGAGATAATTGCAGGGTTCGTAACAGCACCGTTCAAACTGGTCTATAATGTAGTAAGTAAGCGTTTATTGAAGAGGTAAATATTCATGACTGCCGGAAAAGTATCTTTAGTTTTTCAGAATTTACCTGATAAGCGTTACATCACCTTTTTGTTCCAGGGTTTTGCCATCACAATCATATTTCAGGTAGTAGAAGTAAAACACCAATATCCTGTGGAACGCCATTAAAGGTTCCATCCCATTCAGCCTTGTTATCGGTACATTCAAATACTGTTTGGCCCCAGCGGTTATCAATACGAAAAACATGGTAGCGGTGATATGCTCTCATAGGTATAGGACGGAATACATCATTAAGACCATCTCCATTGGGTGTGAACGCATTCGGGAATGGTATATTGCAGCAGACACTTGGGTCAAGTTCCCTGCTATTTGAAGCAGTGCAGCCAAACGGATCCGTAATAGTAAGCGTAACAATGCTATGCACGAGTTCCATACTGCCCCAGATAGAATATTTGCCAACATTATGGAAGAAATGTGCAGGATTCCACCTGTATATATTTTGATAGTTGCTGTCATTAGCAGAGAATAACACACTGTCTTCAAGACATAAAGTTCCGCCCAGGGTAGTTATCCTGAATGTAGCATCCGGCAATTGATGTACCTCTATTGTGTCAGTAGTAGGTTTGTCAGTACAACCATGTTCTGCATAAGCCTGGACGTAGATAATATGTACACCGGTATCGGCCCAGCTAATATTGAATGGTCCGCCGCTATTTGAATTAGCAGAGATAATAGTTATTGCACCGGAACTGAAAAGTGGTGAGTTATCAATATGCCAGGCGAAATCAATAGCGTCAGGAGATTTATAGGATAATGCGAGACCAACAGTATCTCCAAGACATACATCAGCTTTGGAATATGCATTAGCGGCGGGTAAAGCAATTACATCTATCCTTATGGTATCATTTACGCTACACTCGCCGCCGAGGTAAGTGGAAGTCAGGTAAACATAGTTATTGTTGTTTATGGAATCAAACTGAACAATTATAAGAGAGTCAGTAAGGTGTGTTCCATCAACACTTGCAGCGCCTATGGGGAGGCTCCAGAGGAAACTTCCGTGCAAAGGAGTACTCTCAGGAGTATAAACAAGGGATATGGAATCGTATTGGCAAACCCAGGGCTGGCCTGCTATAATAGAGTTTGGCGGAGCTATGATCTTAACATTCACAGCCGCGTTATTACTCTCGCATCCGTTTACCGTCTGGCTTACATACCATGTTGTACCAATTGGATAGGTGGCAACAGCAGTTGAAGGGGTAGGTGTGCTGTTAAGATGGACACCTCCCAGATACCAATTCAGCGTGCCGGCAACACTATCAATTTGCATATCTAAGGGTGCGGGAGAAGCAAAACCTTTGCAATAAACAGTATCCCTTGTATGTGGAGGTGGAGGTGTTGTTTTAATCAAAACATTAAATGTATCAATCAGCGTTCCGCAAGTACCCGTGGCATATACCCAATAAGCGCCGGCGGTGCTTATACTGATAGATGATGTGCTGCCACCTGTGTTCCATAAATAAGGATAATAGCCAGTGGGTGCATTTAAAGTAATCGGAGCGACAGATGCACATATACTGGTATCTTTATGGCTATATGTTGTATCAAGCTGATTAATTTTTACATATACACTGTCTCTGGACAAGCACATATGCTGAAATGAAATGTCATCAAGTGCAAAGTCATTACCCGACAAAGCAGTACAGGCGTCATAAATACAAATATTGGCTGTAGTGTTGGTGCCACTATTCCAGATTGCATAAAAGTTGATCCATACCCCTGGGGCTGAAGTTATAGTAATCGGAGTACCGATAAGCACTCCATCTATCATGAATTGAAGAATAGGAGCGCTACCTGGACCAGGGGCAGACCAGTTGGCTACCCATGCAGAGAATGCATAGTCTGTATTTGGGGTTACAGGTATTGTTTGGCACCAGACACTGGTAGGTGTACCGGACCCGTTTACCGCCATCATATTGCCTGAACCGGTAGTATGATCCCCAAAAGAAGTAGCGCCCGGATGGACAAGATTTGGGTTGGGTGTAATAGCATAAGTACCTTCAGGCATAAGGGAACCCGGTCCTGATACATAAGTATAAGTACTTGTAAACCCTGTATTTCCCGCGCTGAAATCACCATTCACCACAAGGTTATAAGGGATCAGTGATTGTACGGTAAGATAATACCAGCCGGAAGTTGTGGCAGTAAGTACCGGATTTAATATGGTGGTACTTGACAGGCCGGTAACAGGAGTCCATGCAATACTTAAAATAGGATTAATCCCTGTTAGTGTTGCCGGCATGGTAAGTGTATCGGCTATACAAATATGGAGTGAATCAGGCATGCTTAAAGAATCGCAACGTGTACAGGGGGATACAAATATGGTAGCAGTTCCAAACCCTGCACCTGAAGGTATAGTACAAAATCCGGTACCCGGATTAGTTATTGATACGAGGCTATAGGTTGTGGTAACAGTCGGGGTGGGCGTTACTGTAAATGGTGAGCTACCTGTTACGGTTTGTGTATGAGTAGTTGTGCCGTCTGAATAGGTGATAGTATAAGGCCCTGCGCCACCTGATGTAACTACTACGGTAAGTTGCGCAGAATTACCGGTGCATATAGTATCTCCTACCAGATGACCTGTGAAAGTAGCTGGCCCTATGTAGTTATATTTTACAAGATAAGCGTCAACCCCGCCATTGCTTGTTAATGGATAAGTACCCGTAGTAGGGTCGAAATCAATTGCTGCTCCTCCGAATTGGCCAACATTATATACATTTCCTGTTGGATCATGTGTAATTCCATAACCTACATCATCAGTGGTGGGTGAGCCAATATTAAAGCCACAGAGATAGTTACCGTTAAGATTGTATTTGGCAACAAAAACATCAAAACCCCCATTGCTAACAAGATTACTAACAGCAGGTGAAGGATCAAAATCAACTGTGTTATGAAATTCACCGGTACAAACAATATCTGTGCCTGACGCATCAATGCAACGTCCAATATCATCGCCTGTGCCTCCTAAGACAGCCCCCCATTGATAAATACCATTACTATTGAATTTGGCCATAATAATATCAAAATTACCTCCTCCTCCCGGCGAGGGGAAAGTAGAGGTTGCCGGGGCAGAAGGATCAAAGATCACATTGGGGCTGTTTATCCACCCTATAACATAAATATTGTCGGAAGGATCCAGGGCTAAGCTGCCAAATTCGTCATCAGTGCCCCCGGAGCAAGCAATCTGTTTGACAAATACCAGATTACCTACAGTGTCATATTTTGCTATATATGGATCAATAAAACCGGCTGATGTAAGATATGTTCCTGCTCCCCATGGATTAAAATTAGAAGTACCCTGGAAATATCCTGTTACATATATATACCCATGACTCACCTGGAGGGAACGTGGGAAACAATCTGTTGCTGCAGTACCAGGCAAACCATAATTATGGCCCCATACCACATTTCCGGCAGGATCGTATTTTATAAGATATGCAGAGCCATTAGTACCGCTATTAAAAGTAATACTCGCTGATATAGTCATAGTCACATCAAATACTCCGCCTACATAAACGTTTCCCAGTTCGTCTGTTCCTAATGACAAGGCTATATCATATACTGTAGTTCCGCCAAGGTCCTTGGCCCATTGGAAAACCCCGGTAGAAGAATATTTGGCTATAAAGCCATCTCCCTCATAAGGCACGCCGGTACCACCTATATATGGTAGTATAGTTACGCCCGGCCCGGGATCAAAATCTATTCCGCCACTTTGAATATGCCCGCAAACAAAAACATTGTTAAACCTGTCAATAGTCAGGTACCATGCACCGTCATAGCTGGGACCGCCAATACCAAAACCCCATAAAAAAGTTCCTGTAGAGGTATAACATGCAACAAAAATATCAGACAGCCCATTACTGGTAATATTATAAACTCCGGGACCAGGATCAAGATCCATCGTACCTGTAAATTCTCCTGCAATATAAACATTACCATTTGGGGCAACTTTGCAGGTTGTGCTAAAATCATCAGTGATACTACCGATATTAAATGCCCATGCCGGGGTTTGAGCTGATAGGCTATAGCTAATAAATAAGAGTATTATGGTGTAAAAATATTTGCGCATTATAGGTACTTTAGGCATTAAAAAATAATTAAGTATAGATCCTGTTGTACTTTCATGACTGGTAGTTTATGCCACATTTAGACGAGTGAAAACCCAAAAAGGTTGGGAATCCCATAAACTACTCAACTCTGATTTTATTTATAATTTCTTACTATGTGGAAATAAAATATAACCTTTTAT
>JBIOGX010000107.1:0-6255 GCA_044448445.1 Chitinophagales bacterium | reverse complement strand
GTATAGTGATAATCTTTTTAAAATTAATTTGCAATAATGAAAAATCAATTTATTACTAACGATCACGGACAAAAGGTTGCGGTTATCTTACCTATGAAGGATTATGAAAAGATGATGGATGAACTGGATGAATATGCCTGTATTAAAGCCTACGATAAAGCTAAAGCGCATAAGCAGGAGTTTATTCCGGCTGCGGAGATGTTTAAAGCAATTGAACAAAAACGCAAACATTAATGTACCAGGTAGTCATTGAAAAACAGGTGCAAAAACAACTGGAGCGCATCCCCGAACCAGCCTTACAGAAACATGGGGCGTTTTTGTTTTTATATACCTTTATACCATGACAAAGTACATTGCTTTCTTACGGGCTATCAATGTGGGTGGCAGGGTGGTGAAGATGGATGACCTGAAGAAGCACTTTGCCATGCCGGGGTTTAAGAATATAGTTACTTACATACAGAGCGGTAATGTGGTGTTTGACCATAGTGAAACAGATAAGGATGCGCTTATTAAAAAGGTGGAATCAAAACTGCTGAAGTCGCTGGGGTATGAGGTAAAAACATTTTTGAAAACGCCTGCTGAACTGGAAGCCGTAGTGAAGAAAAATCCTTTCAAAAAATACCCGGAAGATATGGGGCTTCACGTGAGCTTCATGTCCGGCAGGCCGGATGCAGAGGCCGTAAAGCAACTCTTGTTGCTGCAAACCGATCATGAGCAATTCCGTTTCACAGGCAGTGAAGCCTACATATTAGTACGCAAGGGCGCATACGGAGAGACCAAATTCTCGAACAATTTTTTAGAGAAAAAACTGAAACTCTACGCTACCACACGCAACTGGGCTACCGTGAATACCCTTCTTCGCTCTGTGAGCTTCGGCGGGTGAAAAAATGCTGTCGTTCGTTCTTCGGCAAGCTCAGAATGACAAGGCTTACAATGACAATTAGTTTAACTACGAAGAACACAAAAGGGTTTCACGCAGAGGCCGCAAAGTAGAAAACGCATAGATCGCAAAGTTTACAGGTATTATTCCCAATCAGGATACTCAGCGGTCCAGTGGATACGGTCGCCGGTTTTGCCGAGGCCGAAGAGCTTGTTTAAGCATAAGGTGAGGCTAAGTTCGTTGTAGGGGCCGGCTACAGAATAGTAGGTACGGGCGTAGTGTACCTGGAATTTATTGAGGTTGACGCCGATGCCAAATGCAAATCCGGCGAGACCCGGATCTGTTGTGAGTACAAGCTCCTGGCGCTGCAGGTCGTTGTAGGATCCGGTTATGGTTACCCGTTTTCCGAGGGTGAGTTCTGCACCGAAAATAAAATGCCTGAACAGCTTGTCGCCAAAATGGGAGCCTGTACTTTTAACCGTGTCAGTAGCGCCTAAGCTGTTGGTACCGGCGAGGTCTGCCGGGTTATCATAACGGATATCCCACTCGTATAAATGGTGCACGGTAGCAAAAAGGCGCAGGGGAACATGCTTGAATCTTTTGGATACACCGAGTTGCAGATCAAAAGGGATAGGCTCTGCCGGAAGGTTTGGGGTGTACCTTACTACCATCACGCCCATATTCTTAGCTACCATGCCAAAGTCCCAGAGGCTGGCTGTATCGTAGTAGTTTACACCCACCTCAGCCATTGCAGCGCCGGCGATAGTACCAATAAAATTGGAATGGGCGATTTTTATATCCGCACCATACCGCCAATGCTCGAGGTATTTACGGGAAGCGCCCAGCGTGAGGGCATAATCAATGGCATGAAAGGAGCCGTAAACATTGCCAATATTATCGGTTTGGGTGAAGTTGCCGTAGTTAAGATACTGGACACCGAAGAAAAACGAAGTGTTGAGCTTGGGTACATGATAACCATACTGTAGGTTCATAATGGTGATACCTGCATAGTAGGCATTATAGGTCAGTTCCAGTTCGTTGTGCAGGCCGGGGCGCATCATTGCCGGGTTTTGCAAAGCAAAGGCGATGTCATCATCCGGATTTGCCACGCTAATACCGCCGAGGGCGGAGACATGCGCGGCATCAGACAGGCGCAGGTATTCAAAAGCAAACTGGCCGCCGGTTACCTGTTGGGAGTAGATAGGGGCAGATTGCAGGAGCAGCATGAAGAGCGCTGCTAAGGGGGCAGCTTTCAGGAACAGATTGCAGAAAGCCCAAACTATACCCCAAATCCGCTGCGGCGGACTCGCTGTTGGAACTCTTTTATGCTTTCTCAATAATATCAAACGGTGCAAATTTTAATGTGCTTGTAGTGTTATATAAACGCCTGATCGTATAAAATATTGTGATCTGGCCGGATGGCCCGCCCTGATTACTCTGTTGTGCGGGGCATTTGGCCTCTTAACAGTTCTTCGACCAGCACGCTGCTGACGCCTGTACTGGAGAATCCCCCATCGTGAAAGAGGTTTTGCATGGTTACCATACGGGTATAATCACTGAACATCATGATGCAAAATTTAGCGCAGTCCTCAGCGCTGGCATTACCGAGCGGCGACATTTTTTCGGCATAATGGAAAAACACATCGAAGCCGGTTACGCCTGAACCCGCCGTGGTAGGTGTGGGCGACTGGGATATAGTGTTTACACGCACTTTTTTTGAAAAACCATAATTATAACCAAAACTGCGGGCTATGCTTTCCAGCAGCGCTTTGGCATCGGCCATGTCGTTATAGCCGGGGAAGGTGCGCTGGGCGGCTATATAACTAAGCCCAAGCACAGAGCCCCATTCGTTAATGGCATCCAGTTTCATGGCAGACTGCAACACCCTGTGCAGCGACAGTGCCGATATATCTAATGTCTTCAGGAAGTTTTCGTAATTGGTATTGGTATATTCAATATGCTTGCGCACATTGGGCGACATGCCTATGGAGTGCAGGATGAAATCCATTTTACCACCCAGTATTTCCATGCTTTTTTGCATCAGGTTGTCAATGTCTGCCAGGGATGTGGCATCTGCGGCTATTACCTGCGCATTGCATAGTTTGGCAAGCTCATTGATCTTTCCCATACGCAGGGCGATGGGGGCATTTGTAAGCACTATTTCAGCGCCTGCGGCTACGGCAGCCAGCGCGGTTTTCCAGGCTATGGAGCGTTCATCAAGCGCTCCGAAAATGATTCCTTTTTTTCCTTTCAGTATTTGGTGAGGCATATTATAAAGTCAAAAGTTAAAATTCAAAAATCAAAATTCCAATTTTATGGCAATCTTCCAAATTTTTCAGGAAGATTGTTCCAAATGTAGAAAGTTTTGAATAAAGGGTAAAAGTATAGAAATACATCCAGTTGGGACGATAATTTTTTGATAGCCTCATCCCGGCGCTCTCCCTCTGCCTTCGCTAAAGCCAGGCATTAATCGCTGGCATGGATATTAGTTTGTACTTCTATCACCTTGGGGATGAGGTACGCTTCTTCAAGCAGGAAAAGCTCGCCTAAGCTATTCTCAAGCAAAGCCATATTATTTCGCAATACTCTGTAAATATCCGGGTAGATCGTTTCTGAATATAGTGGCAAGGCCACCATTTGCAGGCGGTTTAGAATGTCTTTGAGGTGTGTATGCGACTGTTTCAGCTCTGCCAATTGTATGTCATGTTCCATATTACATGATCCGTTCCCGTTACAGTTCCGGCAATCATGCCCATCTGCATCTTTCTCATATAAGGACCGTACATACGGTACTAAACGCTCTCTCTTAATACTTATATAATCCTGGATTTCTTCGATCAACCTGATACACAAGGTTACATAAGATGAAGTAGTTTGATGTACTTCAAGTTCCTGTAATCTTTGTGCGCGCTTTTTAGCCGTATCACAAAATGCATTTATCTCATCATAATAAGTCTTGTCCAATCTTTCAACGAATGGGAGCAAGCCTTCATTATTTGGTAAATTCATTCTAATCATAACTCTAATCGTTCTTTTGCAAATCTATTTTCAAAGGAGTTGCAACTAAATGATATTAAATGGATAATAAAATGATTTTGGTCAGGAATTAGAGCTATTTGATTATAATTATACAATAAAACAGATAAAAAACTAACATCATGTTTACAGGCCGATAGAATTTTCCCGGAGCTAAATATTACCTAACAACCCCCTCTCTTTCGGAGCAGGCCGGGGATGAGGCTTTTACTATTTTCCAAAAGTTGTCTTACCTTTTCTCCCTGAAAAAAAAGGGTTATGAGTTCATTAAGCCAGCTTGCGGAATCATTAATAGGGTCAGAGATCGTGAAACTGGGTAATGAAATAAGCAGGCGCGTTCAGCAAGGCGAAAAAATATACAACTATACCATTGGCGATTTTGATCCGGATATATTTCCTATTCCTGCCCGGCTGGAAGAGTTGATCATTGAATGTTATAAGCAGAAGTGTACAAATTATCCTCCTGCCGATGGTTTATTGGAGTTGCGTACTGCCGTTTCCCAGTTCATGAAACACTATGGATCCCTAAACTACGCGCCAAATGAGGTATTGATAGCATCCGGCGGGCGACCGGTAGTCTATGCAACTTTCAGGACAATTGTTGATAAATACGATAAAGTGATCTACGCTATACCATCATGGAATAGCAATCACTATGTAGCGATGAATAATGGCGTGCATTGTGCGATAGATACGTTGCCGGAGAATAACTTTATGCCTACTGTGGCAGATATTGAGCCGCATATAAAAGGGGCAACGATGTTGTGCCTTTGTACGCCTCAAAATCCTTCAGGTACGACTATTAATAAAGAGTCCCTTGAAAAGATATGTGATCTTGTTCTTGAGGAGAACAGCAGGCGCACAGGTAAGGCCAAAAAACTCTATGTCATGTTCGACCAGATGTATTCACTACTCACCTACGATGGCATAAAACATTATAACCCTGTAATGCTGCGTCCCGCAATTAAGGAGTACACTATTTTCGTTGATGGCATTTCCAAATCATTTGCAGCAACCGGCGTCAGGGTTGGGTGGGCGCTTGGGCCTACTCATGTTTTAGCCAAAATGAGAGCGCTTTTAAGCCATGTAGGCGCCTGGGCGCCCATGGCCGAACAAAAAGCCACAGCCCGGTTTCTCGTGCAAAACGAAGTTATTGATGAATATTTTGCCCATTTCAGGAGCGAATTGTACGTGCGGCTGATGTCCATTTACGAAGGGGTTATGCGAATGAAAGAAAAGGGATTAAAAGTAGATTGCATAACACCGCAAGCAGCAATGTATCTGACTATAAAACTTGACCTTGTTGGGAAGTATGCAGATGGTAAAGATCTCCACGACCAGAAAGATGTTACTGAATATATCCTGAACGAAGCAAAACTTGCTATCGTCCCGTTTTATGCGTTTGGCGCTGCTAAAGACGTTCCATGGTACAGGATGAGCATCGGCACCTGCATCAAATCCGAGATACCCGCTATGCTGGCGCTGCTTGAAACTGCCATACAAAAATTGCAATAATAGCCTACATTGAAATACAAAATAAAAATGAAAAATGCAGTACTGACATTATTATTGATAAGCCTGTCTTTATGCACAAACGCGCAATTTAAAAATGACCTCCGCAGGCTGAAATTAATGGGCAGGGTAAAGTCTGTTACAGAGTATGAGTACAATGCCGCTCATGACAGTTTAAGATGGAAAAGCGTTACTAAGTTTAATGATACCGGCAATGTTGTGGGGTTTTTTACCTATTCGCCAACAGGTACCCTACTTTCCAAAACCACTTTCAAATATAATGATAGCGGGAAGATAATAGAAGAGAACAGGTATAAGGCCGATGGTAGTTTTAATGTCAGGACTACTTATCAATTTGATATAAAAGGTAACAAGACAGAAGAAGACAATTATGATGCCGGAGGCACCTTATTTATGAAAGTACTTTCAAAATTTGACGGCAAAGGAAACCGCATCGTTAAGGATAGCTATAATGAATTTGGCGCTTTATTTTTGAAGTGCAACTCAAAGTTTGATGACGAGGGGCATGAGACCGAGGCTAAAGAGTATGATTCTCACCACGGTTTAAAGTTCACCACTACGTATGATTATGAAAAGACGGACAATGCAGGTAATTGGCTGAAAAGAACTACCTATAAAAATGATGATTCCTTCGAAGTTACAGACCGGGAAATAGCATATTACTAAGTATTTGGGTTGTATCGCTAACTTACTTTACATTATCTTTACTACATTATTTATTGAAAATACACTTGATTTGAATTTTACTGATTTTGGTTTTGATGATAATTTAATGGATGGTATTGATGCTATGGGCTACACTACAG
>JBIOGX010000106.1:0-6362 GCA_044448445.1 Chitinophagales bacterium | reverse complement strand
GCTTTTCCCCTGTTACCTTTTTTATTTTATGAAAGATCCATACATCCACAACCTGGCTGATAAGAAAAGCGGTAACACTGCCGGCTATGATCCACATGCCCTGCCCGAATATGCTGGAAAACGCGGCCTGCATATCGGGTACGCCATCTGCTTTTTGGCTACCATTCCAGAAAGAAGTATCAGCAGGTACCTGTATAGCAAAATAAAACATGAGGAAGGCATAACAGATAAGGGCTATGGCTATATAGGATATTCTTCTTACCGCTTTCGGGCCAAAATATTCATTAATAATATCGGTCATTATGAACTCCAGGGGCCATAACAATACACCACAGGTAAGGGTAAAAGTGAGGCCGCTTTCTCCCAACAGTGAAAAAGGGTGTGGCGTGATATTAAAAACACGCTCTAATGAAAACAACTTTCCTCCGATACATTCAGCTATAATGGCATTAGCTACAAAGAAGGAGCCAAGGACGACAAACAACTTTGTGGGTTTATCATTAAGTATTTTATGGATCATACGCGTTCTGAAATTAGCAAATATCAATACAATATTAATGCCATTTAATGTATAAATTGGGGAATGATTGTTATTTTATAATTTTAAAACCGGCTGATTTTCATTAGACAGGCATACAGGATTAAAGTTTAGCAGTAACTTTACCTAATAAAAAATTGTGATGCAGGTAACGAAGTATGTATTACCGGTAGTAGTCGGTGCAATGTCAGGAATGATATTGATAATACTTGGCGAAAATTGGATTGAAACTTTATATCCATTGCTTCCCGGTACGGATAAATATGATGTAGAGTCTTTGGCAAAAGCCATAAAACTGATGCCGGATAATGCTTTTAGATTGTTGTTGGTTAATTATATGGTTTGTTCATTCTGTGCAGGACTGATCGCGACACTAATATCAAAAAGGACAACAATGCGGCCACCCCTGATTGTTGGTTTTGTATTAACGCTCGCCGGGTTGTACAATGTAATCAGCCTTCCGCATCCGTTATGGTTTACCATTCTTAACCTGGTTGTTTACATGCCATTTACCTGGTTAGGATATTTAACAATGAGAAAAAAAGTGGGGGGCAAAGACGTTTAAGATGTATAGAACACTACTTACCATATTATTTTCTTTCACACTGACGCCCGTCTTTGCCCAGCGTGCAACGGATACCTTCAGGTTATACTTCGACCTGAATGTAGCCCCATTGAATGTTACAGCAGAAAAAAAGATAGACCTGCTCATATATAATGACAAGATCATTAATGGCAGCAGCATAATGATAGTGGGGTATGCCGACTATCTTGGTACAGAGGGGTATAATAAAAACCTTTCAATGGAGCGGGCTAAAAACGTAAAGGACTACCTCGTAAAATATGGTATTAATGCAAATGATATAAAGATGTGTATAGGCAGGGGGGAAGTGGAGCGAATAGGAATGACCGGCAAAGAAGGCTATCCTACTGACAGGCGCGTGGATATAGTGGTGAACAACAAAACCATAAAAAAACCACCTCCGGTGAATCCAAAGCTGGTAAGTAAAACTAAGAAAGACAGCGCTAAAACGTTAACGGGCATAGATCAGATAAAACACTCAAAGCCGGGATCAACAATTTTATTAAAGAATGTATATTTTCCCGCAGACAGGCATATCATAAAACCCGAATCGGCAGAGACCCTTGAAAAACTATACAATGTTTTAAAGGATAATCCTAACCTGAAAATAAGTATTGAAGGGCATGTATGCTGTATAAGCGATGCTCCGGATGCATTGGATATAGATACTTATGAGCCTGTATTGTCCGTAAACAGGGCTAAGGCCATCTATAACTATCTTGTAGGCAGAGGTATTGACCCTTCAAGGCTCAGGTACGAAGGTTTTGGCAGGCGCAGGCCTGTTGTGGTAATTGAAAAAACAGAAGAAGACGCCGAGAAGAACCGCAGGGTGGAAATAAGGATAATAGAAAATAAGTAAAGAAGAATATTATTCAAACTCTTTGCATCTTTCACCTGCCGTAGTTTTTTAAAAAACACCGGAAATAAGAAATATAGAATTCTTAAACAGTTCAATAATGTTTGCGCATCTTACCAATGGCCGTACATTCATTACGCCTAAACTTCTACGACAACACTTTTTCCAGCTTCAGGAAAATATCGGAAGGGTTTTGGTTTTCCCAAAGGATTTTATAGATAAAGGTGGCTATGGGTATGGGGATGGAAAATTCTTTAGAGATGAATTGCATACCCCTTGCGGCATTGTATCCTTCGGCCACCATATTCATTTCGAGCATGGCTGACTTTACGGAATAGCCCTTACCGATCATGGTGCCGAAAGTGCGGTTGCGGCTGTGCAGGGAGTAGCAGGTTACGAGCAGGTCGCCCAGGTAGGCGCTGGTATGGAAGTCAGGTTGCTCATTATAGGGGTGTACCTTTTCAAAATGATCCTGCAGGAAGTAATACATTTCGCGGTAGCAATTGGTGATGTAAACGCTGAGAAAATTATCGCCGTAATCGAGTGAGCGTGCTATTCCTGCTCCTATTGCGTATATGTTTTTTAATACCGCGGCAAACTGCGCCCCCCATATATCGTGGTTGCAGGTAGCGCTGATATAGGTATTGCTGAATGTGTCAGCCACAGCAAAGGTAAGGTTATCATCGAGGCCGGAGAAAGTGAGGTAGGAGAGTCGTTCCTCAGCCACTTCTTCGGCATGGCACGGACCCATGACAGACACATATTTTTCCAGCGGATAGCCGAAATTAGCAACGAGGTAATCATTGAGCAGCAGGTTGGTGTCGGGCAGTATGCCTTTTATGGCAGAGATGATGTTCTTGTTTTGCCACTTGCTTTTGTCCGCCAGCCCGATCACCTGTTGCGCGTAAGCTGACGGCACCGCAACAATTACCGTATCGCAGCTATCAAGCATTGCGGCGAGGTCATTAGTAGGCTTTATGGTATCAGGAATGAATGTTACAGAAGTGAGATAACGCGGATTGTGGTGCCTGCTTTTCAGGAAAGCTATGGACTCTTCGTTGCGGATCCACCAATGAACGGTATTGCCGTTGTCCGTTAATATCTTGGCGAGGGCAGTGCCCCAGCTTCCGTTGCCTATAATGCCTAATTGTCCTAATTGTTTATTCAAAATACAAACAATACTTTATGTGATAATATATCAAGAGCTATTTTACTGCTTTTGTTTTTTTGGAACGTTGTTTTTCGACTTGAATTGCTGAGTTAAACCTTACTATTTTCTCCCAATTAATTGCTCCATTTTCCAAACAAAATTCTTGTGAAAATTCCATTGTGAATATATTTATCATTTGGGAATATACAACCATAAACTCATCATTTCTCTCTTTAGCCTTATGACCTAATGGCCCAATTATTTTTGTATATAATTCAGAATCACCAGAGATAAATTCCCAAAATTTTTGTCCGCAATATTTGAAATAATCTCCTTTGTCATGTTTTGTGTTCCTGCCATAACAACATCCATTAATTGCAGTAACATTAAGTTTTGAATTACTTGTTCTTAAAGATTTTTTGGCTGTTTTAATATCATCTTTCAATTTGTTAATTTGGCTTCCATTACCCCAATTTGGACCAGATTTAATAGCATTAATATATCGTATCCCGTCATTATCAAATTCCAAGTCTATTCCAGGAATTCCAGATTTTCTTCCTTCAAAGACTTTTTCATTTACAAAAATTGCAAGGCCTTCTAACCATTCCCCGAATATTGTTTCTTCCTGCGATGAAATATGAGCATCGGTAATACTTTTAATGATATCATGAGCAGTCAAAATATATTTGGCTTTAAAAAGATACGGGTTCTTTTGACTTAGTACTTTTTTCAATTTTAGTTCACTAAGTCCATCTATCCTTTTTTGATGAAACGTGCCAATATTTTGTTCAACGTAATCCAATACGTCGTTTAGGTTTAGTTTTTTCATATTTTACTTCAGGTTCCATTAAATAAAACTCAACCGGTTGAATCTGTTTTTGTACCATGTTGTAGTATTCAGGTATAATTTCAATACCTATTGAATGACGTTTCATTCTTCCAGCTACAAACAATGTGGTTCCTGATCCCATAAATGGATCCAAAACTGTATCACCTTCTTTAGTAAATAACTTTATAAACCATTCTGGTAATTCCTCTGGAAATGCAGCACTATGATTCTTATTACTACATTCAGTAGCTAAATGTAAAACATTGGTAGGATATGCTTTATCTCTATCAAGCCAATTAGATATATTTTTTCCAAAACCACTTCCTACTTTTGAATTATCTCTTATTTTATCAGTTTCGCTTAGGTTTTTTAATCTATTTTTTGCCCAATCACCCATTGGAACCATAACTTCTTCCTGGTACATGTCGAATTTCTTATCCTTATTAAATTGAAGTAACCGTTCCCAGGAATCCCTGAAACGATTTGGCCATTTTCCAGGGTAACTGTTTTTTTTATGCCAGATAAATTCTTCTGTCCATAACCAACCTTGTTTACGCATTGCAAGGATCAATTCCATAACATAAGTACTACGCTCTCCATCAACAACCTTTTCTTTTATATTTAAAACAAATGTTCCGGTAGGTTTCAGTACACGAAGTAATTGTTTTGAAATTGGTAAAAACCAAGCTACATATTTTTCATGTGTAATTCCTCCATAGGTGTCTTTACGCTGATCAGCATACGGAGGTGAAGTGATAATTAAATCAACAGAATTGTCTGGTAATTTTAAGAGTTTGTCCTTACAGTCGCCTAAAAATATTTCCTTCCTTATTTCCATCTGTGATTCTTTCAACAAAAATATGAATTAATCTATTTGTAAAGTATGCATGCAATTTCTAGTCCTTCGCCTTCACCTCAAACAGTTTATCCTTATCCACTACCTTTACTTTCATCTTGTCGTTGAGGGTGCGGGCAATGGCTCCATAAGGGGCTACAACTACTTCTTCGTCCTCTTTAAGGCCATCGGTTACCTGTATGTATTTGTTGTCCTGCAGGCCGGTTTTCACATCACGTATAGCTACTGTTTGTGTTTTTGTATCATGAATAAATACCACCTGGCGAATGTTATCATTAGCTGAGGCTGTGGTGTTCTTATTTTTAATACTATCCGGCCAGTCGCGGGTAGTTACCGCATTTACAGGCACAGAGAGGATATTATCCTGCCTGTTGGTTTGTATCTCTACCGATGCAGACATACCCGGCTTGAAAGGAAATTTACCCTTGGGCAGGTTTTTTGTAAGGTCTTCATAGCTGGATGGCAATATGAGTATATGCACGGTATAGTTGGTCACCTGGTCAGTGGTGGTGCCGGTAGCCGATGCAGCGCTGGCACTGGCGCTGGTACTGCTTACCGCTATTTTGGATACAGTCCCTTTGAACTTCCGGTTGCGGTAGGCGTCTGCTTCAATAATGGTGGTGTCGCCGATCTTTACTTTAGAGATGTCTGTTTCGCTCACGTCCACACGCACTTCTATACGGCTCATATCGGCTATGGTCAGCATTTCCGTACCTGTAAACTGCGCAGTACCCACAACGCGTTCGCCTTTCTTTACATTCAGTTGTGAGATGATGCCTGCGACCGGCGCTATAATAGTTGTTTTCAGTAGGTTTTCCTGCGCCTGCGAGAGGTTAGCCTGCGCACCCTGTATGCCATACTTGCCCCCGGATGTAGAGGCCTTTGCAGCATCCCAGGTAGCTTTGGCAGATTTAAAAGCAGCTACACCCTGCTCAAATTCAAGCTGGGAGATGACTTTATTTGCGAACAGTTTTTTATTGCGCTCGTAAGTGGCAAGGGCAAGATCATATTGAGATTCGGCCTGTGCCATCAGTTCTTTGACATTATTAGCGCTGGCCTTTGATTGCTCTACAGACGCACTTGCCTGGTTTACCATAGAGTTATAAATAGCTGGGTTTATTTTTACCAGCACATCGCCTTTTCTTACGCTGTCGCCTTCTATAATATTCAGCAGGGTGATCTCGCCGCTTACTTCAGGGGCTATCTTCACCTCCGTTTCAGGATAGATCTTACCGCTTGCGGTTACTGTTTCTGTAATGGTGTGCCGGGCGGCTTTTTCAACGGCCACTTTTGTTTCATCACCTCCGCGGTTCTTAGCGATAACGACCAGGATAATGATCAATACTATACAACTGATAATAATCCACCAGGCTTTTTTTGACATAATAAGAAAGAATTTAAACCCCCATCCCCGCCGCGGCGGGAAGCCTCAAATTTAACTAAGTAATCTGTTTTTCAGCGTTCTGATAATAATTGAGCAATTTTATTTTTATAAAGGAACCAATAAATTTTGATTTATAGAGTACAATAATAAATAAAATATAGTATAT
>JBIOGX010000105.1:0-6381 GCA_044448445.1 Chitinophagales bacterium | reverse complement strand
TTCCCTGCCTTTCTTCACTACTATGAGCATGCGTTCCTGGCTTTCGCTGAGCAGCATTTCCCAGGGCTTCATATTTTGTTGCCGGGTGGGCACTTTGTCGAGATGGATGATCATACCATGCTCACCCTTGGCGCTCATTTCGCTGGTGCTGCAGGTAATGCCCGCGGCGCCCATATCCTGCATACCTATAAGCGCGCCTGTAGGTATCATTTCAAGGCAGGCCTCTAATAATTTTTTCTCTTCAAAAGGGTCGCCAACTTGTACCGATGGTAGGGATTCCGCGCTGTTCTCGCTAATGTTGGCTGACGCAAATGACGCGCCGCCTATACCGTCCTTGCCGGTAGCAGCGCCAACAATAAATACAGGATTGCCTGCACCATGAGAGGTTGCAGAAACGGTTTGCCCGACCTTCACCACGCCCACACTCATAGCATTTACAAGAGGATTGGTCTGGTAGCAGCTTTCATAATATACTTCACCGGCTACCGTAGGCACGCCAAAGCAGTTACCATAATGGCCAATACCTTTTACAATGCCTTTGATGAGCCACCGGGTCTTTGAATTATCTACTTTTCCGAAGCGTAATGAATTGAGTGAAGCTATAGGTCGGGCGCCCATAGTGAAAATATCGCGGTGTATGCCGCCAACGCCCGTAGCCGCTCCCTGGAAAGGTTCTATGGCAGAAGGATGGTTGTGGCTTTCTATTTTAAACACGCAACCCCAGCCATCGCCTATATCCACAAGCCCGGCATTTTCTTCTCCTGCTTTCACTAATAGTTTTGCGCCTTCACGAGGTAGTGTCTTGAGCCATTTAATAGAGTTTTTGTAGCTGCAATGCTCGCTCCACATCACGGAGTACATGGCTATTTCATTAAAATTAGGCGTGCGGCCCAGTATTTCTTTTATTTTTTCAAATTCTTCTTCGCGAAGGCCCAATTTTGTGGCTTGTTCGAGTGTTGCAACCATGGTGCAAACCTACAATTTTTTTGGTGCAGGATATACACAAAAGGCGTGATCATGTTTTGAATAAAAGGCCTCTGTTAAATACGGAATAAAATATATTATTTTTTAAATGTGGTAAAGCACGAGATATATAACTTGTATTTTATTAATTAGAAATATATCTTGCACTCCAAAATAAGATCAACCTATGATGAAGAAATTATCTGGCCTATTTATAGCCCTGTTCGTAAACCTGGTGATGTTACATGCACAGGCCCCGCATATCGAAAAAAGTGTAGCATTTGATGAACCTACTGATGGATGGAATAAAGTGCTTCTATTAAAAAGCGGCAACACTTTCTTTTTCCATTTCACTAAAAAGGAAGGAATTGAGGTAACTATATTTGATAAGACCCGTAAAGTGATCTCTGACAAAACGCTTACCAGCGATCTTTGGGATACAAGGAAAATGAGAAGTACAATTATTGAAGGCTTGTATGAGATCAATGGTGAGCCAGTGCTGTTCATGGTACAGTCGGAAGGAAGAGAGGCCCACATTATACCGCCTGCGGTTCAACCCATTCACCGGTGATATGGTAAAGGAAGAAGAAATAGGCTCCCTCCCGAAGACCAGGATCAGAATGGTAGGCTCATCAAAAGAATCTAATGAGATATTTATTGAAAAAGACCCCCTGTCTGATTGTTACGCAGTTATTTTCTTTAACGGCTATGCAAGTGACCGGGATGAACGCATAAAAGTAGTGCACTATGATGGCAACCATAAGATCATCAACCTTGCTTATTATGAGTCGCCTGACGAGTCTTTCAAATATCTGAGGTTCATTGGCGCTGTAGTGGATGGCAATAAGCGGATATTTATTTCTACTTACGGAGCTAATTCACTTAGAGGCCGGGACGCGCATGTATTCATATCAAGGCTGAATGTTTCAGATTCCACTTTCCTGAATAAAACCCTCGACTTCACTGAGGATTTCAGGGACACAAAATCTGTTATGTACTACAACCATACTAATAATACCATCCAGTTGCTTACGCTATCTTATGCCACAGGCAAAGTGGCTTTCTTTACCAATGCGTCAAAACATACCTATATGTCCTTCCTCAGCTATATAGACCCGGAAACGCTAAACTTGAAGGGTGTGAAACCCATTATTGGAAATAAGATCGATGAGTATGCGCATAATGCACTTGGCCTGGAAAAGATAAATTATCACGGCCTCCCGCAGCAGATGGTCATCAACAAGGACAACAGCACTACCATCTTATCTGAAGAACAAACCCAGGAGATAGTATATGATCAAAAAACTATGCAGGTGATCTCCGCGAAAACCTATCTTGGCAGTATTGGCATGTCAGAATTAAATGAGGACGGTACGGAAAAAAGCGGTTATGTGATCATGAAGATACAGGCTGCCGGCGGGCTTATCGAGCCTCTTTACATATCTTCAAGAAGTAAGGGTAAATGGACCTACCAGAAGGGATATGCCGATTATAATTCCTTCCTGTCGTATGATTATGTAAATACAGAAAAAGGCCGTTACATCCTTTTTAATGACAATAATAAGAATTTTGATAAGGACGAGGACGAACGTAGAAGAAAAGTAGTAACGAATGTGAATAAGCTGAATACCGTATGCTATTCCCTTACTGATGGCACTGTAAAGAAATTCTTCCTGTTTGGCGATACGCAGGATAAAGATTTGTCTAACTCCTGCTATATAGATGCTTCTGATTTCTCAAAAGCTACGAATACCTATGCTACTATAATGATAGCACGCGACGGGCGCGACAGGCAGGCAAAAATGGTTTGGGTCACTTTTGAGTGATCATTCCACGGCGTTTTACTTTTAATTTGATCAAAATGGAAAAAATACTGTTTGCCCTCTTGCTGGCTATAATTGTGCCTATAGCATTTACAGCACATGCTCAGACTGATAATGAGCAGATAATGCATGCGAAAAATGCTATCCAGGTGACGAATAATTGCGATGAGGCATTACGCTATCTCGATAAAGTTTCTATAAATGGCAAAATGACAGCCGATTATTTTCTCTATATGGCAAAGGCCAACGATTGCAAATCGAACAATGAGCAGGCTATCTACTATTACAAAAAATACCTGGAGTTCCAACCTGCCAGTGACTCAATAAAAAAACGTGTTGCAGAATTGTCTGACCAGAAAACTCGGCAGGCGCGGGTAGCAAACGAAGAACGCGTAGCAAAAGCCAGCTACCAGACCGTGTCTAAGAATAAAAAAAAGAAACACATGAGTATAGACGATAACTTTATGCTTTTAGGTGTTTCTTATGATATTGGGCTTGGCGGTGAAAATGCACCTTATAAAAAGGAGATCAGCATTAACTATTCCGGTAACTTCCCCATCATTCACAACCATGTTACACTTGGTTATACGCTTAACTCCGGGTTTCTTTTTTCTCCAAATAAAAAATGGTTCGGCAGCGTATTTGACATGCCTGACTCAGAAGTGTCAGGTGTTGGCTTAGGATTCGCAGAACGACTCTCATTCGTCCCGATGGCTGTCATTATCAACCGTCATAAGCTATCACTCACAGCCGGCCCGGAAATAGGCGTAGGTTTTTTTTATACACCTGAGGTCACAAACAGCTATGGAGGCGCAGCATCATTCAATGACGGGGGTGATTTCGGTATTAGTTATGGTTTACGGACAAACTTATTAGTAGGGGATAATGTTGCTTTCTTCATTGAATACACTACGTTTTCTATAAAGTCAGTGAGTTCAGATTATGCCGGGATCACACAATCTACTCCTGTAAGCCATGATATGTTCCAAATAGGGATAGGTTACCGGTTAGAAAGGTGGGGCTTGGGATGGGGTTGGGGCTGGTGGTAAGCCCAAACCGGCAAATGATTGGGTCACATCTATTGTAAATATAGATAGTTGGGAGGCAGTTTACAGTCAATAAGGGTGCTATAGGTAAGTGTTTATATACTATATGGTTGTATAGATAGTAACAGACTTCTTTTGTTTGATACAATTGGACAAGGCCTGTTTGCCATTCAAACCAACTGTTTCACGTCATAAATTTTTTGTGTATTTTACACCTATAATACAATATACATGATCAGTATCCGCCACATCGTAAAACAATATTCCGGCTACCGCGCGCTTGACGATGTAAGTATTGAAATAGAGAAGGGCAAAGTATTTGGGCTGCTGGGGCCAAATGGCGCTGGTAAGACCTCATTGATACGCATCATCAACCGGATCACTGCTCCCGATTCCGGTGAAATACTTTTTAACGGTGAAAAACTCGCCGATGTGCATACGGAACGCATAGGTTACCTGCCGGAAGAGCGCGGCCTCTATAAAAAGATGGAAATTGGCGAACAGATACTCTACCTCGCGCGGCTGAAAGGCCTGAGCAGGGACGAGGCCCGTAAACGTGCGAAATACTGGTTTGAGAAATTAGAGATACAAAGCTGGTGGAATAAAAAAATAGAAGAGCTATCTAAAGGAATGCAGCAAAAGGCGCAATTTGTAGCTACCGTAATACACGAGCCGGAATTGCTGATACTGGATGAACCATTTACCGGCTTCGACCCGGTGAATGCAGAGATCATAAAGAATGAGATTCTGGAGCTGAATAAGAAAGGCGCTACGGTGATCTTCTCTACACACCGCATGGAATCAGTGGAGGAACTGTGCGACTCTATAGCGTTGCTGCACCTGTCGCATAAAATACTGGATGGTAAAGTAAAGACGATCAGGAATTCATACCGTAACGGTACTTACATATTGGAATATGAAGGGAATCAGGTACACCTGAACGGGGACGCTCCTTTTGAGATATTGTCTGAAACCAACCTTGATGAAAGCAGGCAAATGACGCTGAGAATAAACCAGGGAAATAAAGTAAATGATGTGCTCCGGTATATGCTGCCATTAGCCACAATCAGCAAATTAGAAGAAGTGGTGCCCACCATGAACGAAATATTCATTCAAACAGTAAGTAAATAGGAATAAGCTATGAACAAAATACTGCTCATCATACAAAGAGAATATTTATCGAGAGTAAAGAAGAAATCATTTATTGTACTGACCATACTTGTGCCTGTGTTGGTCATTGGCATGATGGCACTTATCGCGTTTATTTCCGTGAAACAAAACGAGCTTGGCGACAAGAAAAAAATAGAAGTTGTAGATGAGAGCGGACGCTTCTCAGGCAAAATGAAAGGTAGCAGTACAATGGAATACGTTGGCTCCAAAGAAAATTATGAAGTTGCAAAAAACAATTTTATAAAAAATGGCTATGACTACCTGCTCTACATACCCGCATCGCTTACCGGTATCCAGGTGCTGGGCGAAAAGAAAGCAGGGCCAATGACAAGCGGTAAAATAGAAGATGAGCTAAGTAATATACTTCGCTCGCAAAGGCTGGCGGAAGCCGGCATTGACAGCGCTATGCTGGCAAAAGCGCAAAAGCCTATCAGCGTTGCTTCTATGCAGGTAACGGAAAACGGTATTAAAGACGCGCACGCATGGGTTGCCTATGGGGTAGGGGTTTTATCCGCACTCCTGATCTATATGTGCCTGCTCATTTATGGTACGCAAGTTATGCGTGGCGTCATAGAAGAGAAGGTAAGCCGTATTATAGAGGTGATCATATCTTCCGTAAAACCATTCCAACTGATGCTGGGTAAGATAATAGGCGTAGGCATGGTTGGGCTGACACAATTCATATTGTGGATCGTCATTTCAATTGCATTATACACATTGGCCGGGCCTGCCCTAATGAAAACCGGCATGAATACAAAAACTGAGCAGGTATCGCAGATACAACACAGCGCCGGGCAAGGACAGGCCACGGCTGAAAGTGTGCCGCCGGATACAGAAATAAACAGTGTAATGCATGATATAGCAGGCATACCTGTGGCATATACCATACTTTGCTTCCTGTTTTATTTCCTGTCGGGATATTTATTATACAGCGCCATTTTTGCTGCGGTAGGTTCTGCTGTTGATAATGAAACGGAGACACAGCAATTCGTGTTGCCCGTAACACTACCGCTTATATTCACGTTCGCACTGGCACAAAGCTTTATAATCAATAACCCGGACAGTACGCTTTCGGTTTGGCTCTCCATGATACCGTTCACATCTCCCATAGCCATGATGATACGCATACCTTTTGGCGTGCCTGCATGGCAGCTTGCCTTATCCATGTTCCTGATGGTAGTGGGTTTCCTGTTTACTACCTGGGTAGCATCGCGTATATACAGGGTAGGTATCCTCATGTATGGAAAGAAAGCCAGCTACAAGGAACTTGCCAGGTGGTTTATGTATAAGGAGTAAGTCGTAAGTCATAAGTCGTAAGTTGTGAGTTGTGAGTATGAATAATATTGTGGTAATAAAAACGTTAGTACACTATAGTGTAT